>CAVGIZ010000005.1:0-24546 GCA_963629255.1 Anaerovoracaceae bacterium | reverse complement strand
GTTTTATTGGACTTGGCGCATGTTCAATCCACAATTCATGAAAAGTGGATTGGGTTGGGCGCGGCGGAGTTGGTGCGCAAATGAGAAGTATGAAACCACATTTCATGAAAAGTGGTTTGGTTGATTGCGTCAAAAAACTGCCGCGGAAATTTCGTCCACATTTTGCATAATGTGGACGGGGTTCAATCCACAATTCATGAAAAGTGGATTGAATGCTGGTTACAGCTTTGATCTTTGAAAATTGAAATTGAACAGGTTAGGCAGGTTTGGGAGGTGCCGAGGTTTTGCATTCGGATACAGTGAGAAGAAAATTGCCGCGCAGTTGGGAAACAAGGAGAACGGGGACCTGCGGCCCCCGCGCCGTGAGCGAAGGTGAGGAGAAGCTTAGTGGCGGAAGCAATGATGGGGGCATTTAGGTGGGTTTGGGTAGGTTGCTTTCGCGCGGGAAGGGGCCCAGGGGGCGCGGCAGAAATGCCGCGGAAGGGGGTCGAAGGGCTTGAAACGAGGGTGAAAAAAGTGCCGCGGAGGGGTGGAAAGCAAGTTTTTTGGGGTTTTGGAAAGATTTTTCCCCACAAGCGGTCCGAAATATGGTATAATATGCGCTAACCACTTGACAAAGTGCAAGTGGGTGAACTGTATACTGGAGAAGCGATGGCTAAACAGAAGAAGTCGCCGAAAGGCGGAAAAGAGCAGAAGAAGTCGGGGCTGCAGGCGGCCGCGGCGGACGAGTCCATGATGGATGACTTCATGGATGAGGATATTATGCCTGTGCCGAAGAAGCATCGTGGACGGAAGGGTCCGGGTGGTTTTGACGGTGATGATTTGCCGCCCGAGGATGAAGAAGAGATTGATCCTTCGACTTTGGACGTAGACACGCTTGCCGCGGAGGTGGAGCGTAGTGAGGCCGAAGCGAAGGAGAATGCGGACGAGATTGAGGAGACGTTGGCGCCGACGCCTGCGCCGTTGCCGCCGCAGCAGACGGTTGAAGACGAGGATGAGCTTGCGAATGATGATGTGGTGATGCCGATGGAAGGCATGTCCATTTTGCATCAGTTGGAGATTAATGAAGTTCTCGTTGATTTGAAGCGTCGGAGTGAGGCGAATGGTGGGTTCATTACGTATGAGGAATTGAACCAGATTTTGCCGCAGAACTTGGTTGACGCGGTTCAGTCGGAGAAGTATTTGAAGATTTTGGACGCGTTGAATGTGCACATCATTCGTGAGGATGAGGTGAAGAAGTACATTGAGGCGAAGAATGCGAAGATTGAGGATCCGAAGCTGCGGATGGCAGAGATGATTGAGGATCCGATTCGCATGTACTTGCATCAGATGGGCCAGGTTGAATTGTTGACGCACGATGAAGAGGTGAATTTGTGCAAGACGATTGAGACGGCAGAGACGACGACGCGCGACATATTCAATCGGTTTTTGTTTGCGCCGCCGAAGTATCAGGAGCAGCTGAACAAGTTGGAAGGTCAGAGCGAACGTTTTGACCGAATTGTGACGGACAGCTTTGAGGATAATCGCGAAGATTACATGGCGCGGATTCCTGGGTTCCGTCGGGACTTGCGGATTATTCAGAAGAAGATGGAAGAGGCAACGAAGAATTACCTTGAGACCATCGCGAAGAAGAATCCGCCGCCGAAGGCTGTGAGCGCGGCCGAAAAGAAGTTGAAGGCGGTGCGCGAGTCGTTGAAGGAATGCTTTGACAACATGAGTTTCAAGCACAAGGTTTTGGAGATTTTGTGCATTGAGGCGGACGAGCAGATTTACTTGCCGTATCGTCAGTACGTGGCGAAGTTTGCGCAGTTGCAGCAGATGAAGTCGTCGAAGAAGCGTGATCGCGATATGAAGCTTTTGCAGGACAAGATGTCGAAGTTGGAGAGTCAATTCGGCATGCCGCCGCAGGAGTTTATGGACACGTTCAATCATTTGCGGCGCGTGTTGAAGGAAGGGCAGATTGCGCGCACGAAGATGGTGGAGGCGAATTTGCGTTTGGTGATTTCCATTGTTAAGAAGTATATGAACCGTGGGCTTTCGTTCTTGGATTTGATTCAGGAGGGGAACACGGGGCTGATGAAGGCGGTGGAAAAGTTTGAGTGGAAGCGAGGGTATAAGTTCTCGACGTATGCGACGTGGTGGATTCGGCAGGCGGCGACGCGTGCGATTGCGGATCAGGCGCGTACGATTCGTGTGCCGGTGCATATGATTGAGAAGATTAATCGCCTTGTGCGCACGCAGAAGCAGATGATTCAGAAGTTGGGGCGCGAGCCGACGGAGGCGGAATTGGCAGAGCAGCTTGATATGCCAGTTGATGAAATTCGCCAGGCGCGGCGCATGGCCCAGCAGCCTATTTCTTTGCAGTCCAAGGTTGGTGATAATGACGACGCCCACTACGGCGATTTCATTCCGGACCTCACGAGTGAGAATCCGGTTGATGCGACGGAAGGGCATCTCCTGAAGGAACGTTTGAGGGAGATTCTCGGCACGCTCACCGATCGTGAACGGCAAGTTGTGGACTTCCGCTTTGGCTTGACCGATGGGTACTCGCGTACCTTGGAAGAGGTTGGGCGCCTGTTCAATGTCACGCGTGAACGTATTCGCCAGATTGAGGCGAAGGCGTTGCGCAAACTCCGCCATCCGAGCCGGATGAAGTCGCTCGGAGATTATCGAAACTCATGAGAGAGAGAGACTCGAATCGAGAGAGATAAGAAGTAGTAACAAGAAAAGAGAAAGCAAGAAAGTAGAATGCAAGTACAAGCATGCATGAAACAGATTCTCGCCCTGTTTGAGAAAGGTGAGACGAGGTGCGCGGCCATCGCGATTGCGGTGTGTGCGTTCATCTTGGGAATCATAGTGACCTGTATCCTTTGCAAGATTTGCCACGGGTGTGGCTGCAAGGGATCGTCGAAGAAGGAATGCTCGTGTGGCAAGGGTGCTACGGGCTCGATGCGTCGTCCGACGTTTGAACGGCGCATTGAGAAGACGCATCCGGCGCCGGCTGATGGTAGTATTGAAATCTACGTCGGCAACTTGAGCTATGACTTGACTGAGGACCAGCTCGGCAAAGAATTTGCCGCGTATGGCAAGGTCAATTCGGCGCGGATTATCACGAACCACTACAACAACCGTTCCAAGGGCTACGGCTTCGTCCACATGCCTGATCGTGCGGAAGCTGAAGCGGCAATCAAGGCCCTGAACGACAAGGAAATTCTTGGTCGCAAGTTGAAGTGCAACGAAGCGCGTAACGTCGTTTCGGAGAACTAAGACTCAGGAAGAAAGGATCGACCCTATGGCACGCGTATTGATTCCATTGGCTAACGGCTTTGAAGATATCGAGGCCGTCACCGTCGTTGACGTCTTGCGCCGCGGTGGGGTCGAAGTCGTAACGGCCTCGATTACGGACCGTTGCGAGGTATTGAGTGCTCACGGAATTCAAATGAAGGCGGATGCGCTGTTCTCCGATGTATCGGAAGAATCGTATGAAGCAATCCTGTTGCCTGGCGGTGGAGAAGGCACGGAGAACTTGCGCAATTCTGCCGCGGTCATTGCTCGGCTGAAGGCACAGAAAGAAGAAGGGGGCCTTCTCTGCGCAATTTGTGCCGCGCCGACGGTCCTGACAGATGCAGGCGTTGTTGATGAAGGGTTGCACGTCACGTGTTACCCGACCTGCGTGATGGGCCTTGATCGCCGTTCTGCGAATGTCCCGGTGGTTGCGGATGAAGATGTGATTACGGGGCAAGCCCCTGGGTCGGCCATGTTGTTCGCGCTTGTTGTGTTGCAAGCCTTGACCAGCCCAGCTGTTGCGCATAAGGTCGCATTAGGCCTTGTGACGGATGTGTTTGATTGATGAGATGAGATGAAGAAGACGATGAGGGCTTTCGCGGCATTCCTCGCATTCATTCCCCTGCTGACCTTCGCGAAAACGGAGGTCAGCTTCCTTTTTTCGTATGACCCTGACCACCCGGAAGACCCGTCGACGCGGCGGATTTTGAATTTGACGAAAACCGAGCCTGACCTCGAACCCGTCAAATGGGGCGGACTCGTTTTGCCAGGCGCGGGTGGGCGCTCGGCGTTGATGCTGGCGCTCGCGGGTGGTACGGCGCCCGACATTTACAAGGTGTGGTTTCATGTTCTGCGCCACGATGTTTCACAAGGCTTTATCTACCCACTCGATGAATGGATTACACCGCCCAGCACCACTTCCAATTTGTGGGACCACGTGCGCACATGCGACGGCCACGTCTGGGCTCTCCCCACGCCCGCGACTGCCTATTACGGCATCGTCTATCGCAAGGACCTTGTGAGCGAAGCAGGCCTCGACCCCGAAAAACCGCCGCGGACGTGGAGCGAATTTCGCACGTGGTGCCAAGCTGTGACGCGTCCAGGCCGCCGCGCCTTCGCCATTGAGAATCGGCCCTGGGGCTTTCTTCCATGGGTGCAAGCCGCGGGCGGCGACATCATTCAACAGTCGAAAACAACGGGTGAATACGAAGCCTGTTTTGATTCGCCCGCGGCGTTGCGCGCGGCAGATTTTCTCCAGTCTCTAATTCGCCTCGAAGTCGTGCGTGGCTTGCCCACACTTTCTGTCGCGGATGATGTGGGGCGGCTCTTTACCTCCGGCGAAATTGTCGCGGTCTTTGGTGGCGAAGATCTCGTGCGCCGCCTCACCGAAACACTTGCGTTCCCATCCGATTTGATTGGTCTCATGCCATTCCCTGCCGCAGACGAATACGGCACGCGTGTCCTCCAAGCCCACCGTCATTTCTATGCGATGAGCGAGAGTGCGGGCCACCGCCCCAAACATGAACGCGACCTCATTTTCAAATGTCTTTCCACTCTTGCAGATTCAACTCTTGCTGACGAAGAAACCCATCGCAATGTTGCGGAAGGACGCGCGATGTGGTGCCGCCCCGCTGACCTTGAACGCCTTGGTTACACGGCTGAACTCGCCGCGCTTCCAGCCGGCATTCGCCAAATGTATGCGGACCTCGACGCGGGCAAAATCCGCGCCGTCACCGAACCGTGGGTCGGCTTCTGGCAAGCCGCGAGCGACCTGATGCAACGCCGTTTCCTCGGCATTCTCCTTTCCGATGCGGGCAAAACATTTGACTACAAATCAGCACTTGCGGCCATCACTTACGACGCCAATCGCGGGCTTATGTTTGATAGTGATAAATCCCGCATTGAACGCGCTCGCCCCTACGCTCGCATTATCCTTGGTACCTTTCTCATTTGTCTTTTGATTTGTGGTTATTTGATTCGCCGCGCCCATAAAAGCCGCGGCACTTTTCCCAAGACCCAGGCGGCCCAGTCCAAACATCGCCTCGCGCCCATCCTCTTCCTCGCGCCCGCCGTCGTATCCATTCTCGTCTGGAGCTACTACCCACTTTTCCGCGGCGCAATTATGGCCTTTCAAGATTACCACATCGTCGGCGAGGCCACGTGGGTGGGGCTCGATAATTTCATTCGTGTCGCGACGGATGCTGGCTTTTGGATGGCAGGACTTCGCACGCTCGAATATGTCGCCATCACGCTTCTCCTCGGTTTCATTACGCCCATTATTTTGGCGGTCCTGCTGTGTGAAATTCCGCGCGGCAAAGTCTTCTTCCGCTTCCTCTACTTCCTGCCACATCTCACAAGTGCGCTCGTCGTCACGCTCCTCTGGAAGCTTATGTTCGACCCAACCGAGAACGGTATTCTGAATCAGATTCTGGCGACGTTTGGTGTGGCGCGGCATTCGTGGCTATTGGATCCTGCGTGGGCGATGGTGTGTTGCATTTTGCCAGGCGTCTGGGCGGGGGCGGGCATCAGTTCGCTCATCTACATTGCCGCGCTCGGCTCACTGCCACAAGACTACTATGAAGCCGCGGCGATCGATGGTGCGGGCATCTTCTCACGCTTCCGCCACATCACCTTTCCACAACTCGCGCCGCTCATGGTCATCAACTTTGTCGGAGCCTTCATCGCCGCGTTTCAAGGCATGGGCAGCATTTTCCTCCTCACCTTTGGCGGCCCTGGCGATGCAACGCAAGTTCTCTC
This sequence comes from Anaerovoracaceae bacterium, assembly GCA_963629255.1. Lineage (GTDB taxonomy): Bacteria > Verrucomicrobiota > Kiritimatiellia > RFP12 > UBA1067 > UBA1067. The sequence continues at coordinate 18,504 of CAVGIZ010000005.1, read as the reverse complement.
GCTTCAAATTTGGAAAGAGGCCTATAACAACCTGCGCTTCTCGACCGCGACCACGATGGCCTGGTTTCTCGGCATCGCCTTGATAGGCTTTACGTATTTGCAGATACGATTCCTGCGCCGCGTCGAATTTCGCCAAGCTGCCATCAACTAACCGCGGCACTTTGTTTAGAGCCTGATACGACCCCGCGGCGGTTTTTTGGTGGAGAAGGGGGATTGCAAGTTGGGCGGGAATATGGTATAATATGAGCATGAAAAATCTTCTACTTGTTTTAGCGGTTGCGCTTTCTTGCTTCGCCTTCGGTGGAGTTTGCAAGTATTGTAGTGGTCACAAAATGCGTACGCTCGTGGAAACGTGCCCAAATTGTAAAGGCAAAGGCGTGCTTTCTGATGGGGCGTATTATACAATCAAGTGTCCGAAGTGTGAAGGCATTACGCATCGTGAGAATCATCCATGCAAGAAGAATCAAACAATTGAAGTTGGAAGCGGGAAAATCAAGAAGCGTGTACCGTGTGATATGTGTCGCAAGTACAAAGAGATGATGTTGACGCCTGCTGATTTGGAAGCTCTTACTTCTGGTGGGGTTGTTACCAATGGCAACTACATTCTTTCCGTAAAGCAATAAAGGCTGCGAGTAAATGAAGCTGAAGGAAAGACCGCGGTAGAAGTGCCGCGGAGAAGAGTTGAGAAAAAGGTAGGATGGGTCTATGAAGAAGGTTCAATTAGCCAGTCAGGAAGGTGCGATTAGCCTACGCGGCGGAAAAAGTAGCAGGATGGTTTGCGAAAAGTATCCGGATACTTTGTTGAAACTATCCCGATGCTTTTTGCAAAGTATCCGGATAGTTTATCTCGTTCCAAGGGGAATCGAACCTTAAAAACCGTATCTTTCAACCATAAACTAACAAGGAACTAACCAAGGAGAAGCCAACAATGGGACAGAAACTCGAGGCAGTCAGATCTAAAAAGGTCATAGAATATAAGGCCGTCGAAATTAGATATCCGCAAACTGGCCGTAAGATTACTGTGCCGCGGATTGATAATCAGCAGACGATTACGATGGATATGTTGATGCTGCGGGCCGAGCAGAGAGGCTATATGTTTGGTCGCGATCACATGTTTCGAGCGCAGTTTGATGCCATGATGGAGATGGTGAAGGAATATTTACTGGAGGGCTATGCCGTCAACTTGGATGGATACATGCGGTTTCAACTTTGCTTGACGGGTAACTTGAATGAGAAGAAACTCATCACGCCTGAGAACAATGATGTTGAAGTGAAGATTTCGCCCTTGCGGAAACTGAAATTGAAGTTGCAAAACTTCGCGTGGCGCTTGAAGGGCGACCGCTTGAAGGAGCTTTGAGCGCGGCGGATTTTGGTAGGTGGGCGGTTAGAGGGGGCGGAGGAAGAAGGCGTCGTGGGTGATGGTGAAGGCCCAGTCTTTGGGCATGCGCTTGAGTTCGTGCCCTGCGCCCCAGGTGTCGGTATAGAGGAGTTCGTCTGTTTTATCGTTATAGCCGATGATGATACGCATGTGGCCGCCGATGGATTGGAGGACGCCGGGCTCTGGGAAGATGCCGAGGGTGACGCCCCAGATGACGGGGATGCCTTGGTCGATTTGTGTTTTGACACCGGTGAGGAACTTTTTGTAGTTGGCGTCTTTGGTACGCATGCGTTTGAGGACTTTTGGTTTCATGGCGGTGCGCATTTCGCTCACGAAGATGGTGTTGCCATGCGTGAATTCGGAGAGTGAGATTTCGCGTTCTTTCATGGCTTTGGCGGCGCGGTTATATTGGTCGATTTCCTTTTCGAGTCCTTTGAGATTGCCGCCCATGGAGACGATGGAATTGAATCCGAGGCGGCATTTGGAGCCGACGGTTTTGACGGTTTCGATCATGTCGTCGACGGAAGTGCCGCGCTGGGCGGTGGTGCCTGCCATTTGAGCGATTTCGTGTTCATCGATGTTGTGTCCGTAGTAGCGCAAGACGCGTTCAGCGACGGCGGCGGCGCAATAGCCTTTTTGGCCTTGATCGACCATGGGGACGTTGGCGATCCAGACATCGCCCGCGTCATTTTTTTGGACATTCTTTTTGACTTTGGCTTTAGCGGCGGCGCCTGAGAGGGGGGCTGCGCCGCGAGATGATTTTGCCGCGGAGGCGGTTGAATTGGCGCGAGACAAGGTGAGGCGGACGAAGTCGACTTCGCGTCCGCGCGATTTTCCGCCGGTGGTGCCCCAGGTTAATTCTGCCGCGGGGGAGGCTTTATTCCAGCGAATGGAATGGGAGAAGCCGCCTGTGCGGAGTTCCTTTTTTGTGGCGGGCGAGGGTTTGGATTTTGCGTTCAAGATTTTTTGGATGCGTGGGAGCATATTCTTATTGAATTCGGCTTCGGAGAGGCCTTCGCCAAAGGAATCATCGCCGCGATTGTAGAGGGAGAGTTCGATGCGCGAAGGGCCTTCATTGGGCTTAGAATAAAGGATGCGAGCTTCCCAGACGGCGAGGCCATTCCAGGTTGATTCACCCTTGTGCATATTGACAACGGCGTCGCGTTTGGCGCTGGCGAACTTGAAGCCGTTTTTGGCGTGGTCGACGGTAAAATCGACGGCGGTTTCATTCCAGGCGTCGGGCTCTGAGAAGGCGGGTCCGAAGTCGAAGGCGGCGAATAACAAAGTTAGAAAAGCGAAGATCATCGAGAAACTCCTTTTTGATGTGACAGTGTATATTATACCATATTTCCAGTACACATGCAAGGCGAAATATGGTATAATATAGGGCATGAAGCTTTCAAAGATAATTTCGTGGTTGGATGCGGCGCTCGCGATTAGAGATTATGCGGACGATGTGTCCAATAATGGTGTGCAGATTTCGCGCGTGGGCGATGAGGTGAAGCTTGTTGCGTTTGCGGTGGATGCGAGCGTGAAGAGTGTGCAAGCGGCGGCGAAGGCGGGTGCGCAGTTGCTGGTTGTGCATCATGGCATTTCGTGGGGCGGCGGAATTCGGCGTTTGACGGGCGGCGTGTACAATGTGGTTCACGCGGCGATCGCGGCGGACTTGGGTTTGTACGCGGCACATTTGCCACTTGATGCGAACAAGGACTTTGGGAATAATTGGGAGATTGCGCGTGCAATGAAGTTGAAGAAGATTGTGCCGGCGTTCAATTATCATGGACATGTGATTGGGGTTGTGGGGATTGCGCCGGACGGGAAGAAGGTGGGGGTATGTTCGGGCGGTGCGGGGGATTTTGCGGTGGAGGCGAAGGAGCTGGGGTGCGAGAGGTTTGTGACGGGCGAGGCGAATTGGGGCGAGGTGATTGCCGCGGAGAATGTGGGGATGAAGATGGAGTGCCGCGGGCATTATGAGACGGAGACGTATGGGGTGAAGGCGCTGGCGAAGAAGTTGAAGGCGGCATTGAAGGTGCCGACGATTTTTGTGGCGCTGGCGGTGATGTGTGGAACGCTCGCGGCAAGCGCGGCAGATTCGGAAGGGGAGGAAGATGAATTTGCGGATGCGTTTCAGTATGAGTATGATCGGTGGTCGGTTGGGGTTGTTGGGCAGATGGTGTTTCCGCAAGGGGGGTCGAGGATGTCGCGGCGGACGGGGGCGGGGGTGAGGCTAGGGTATTATGTGACGGAGATGCTGGCGATTGAGGGCGAGGCGATGTGGATGGAGCAGAGCGCGGGGCTGGCGTTGAAGGGGTTGTGGCATTGGTGGGGGTATGAGCAGGTGGATCCATTCTTCACGTTTGGTGCGCGCGGGTGGATTCATGATGGACAGGTTGGGCCGTGCGTGGGCGCGGGGGCGTTTTATCATTTGAATGATTATTGGTCGATTCGGTTTGATGCGGATGCGACGCTGGGGTTGGATACGGATTGTGAGATGATTTATTCGGTGGGCGTGGGCGTGCAGAGGACGTTCTGAGGAAGGAGACGCGAGAGATGAAGGACGAACGTGAGGTTTATTTTGAGGCTGGGCAGAAGGTTGCGATTACATTTGTGGATGTGACAAGCGCGGCAGAAACGCTTGTCAAGAATCATTTGTGTGGGCCGACCGCGGCGTATTTTTTGTCGCGGAGTTTGGCGGCCGCGGCACTTTTGGGAAGCGAGATGAGCGAGAAGGATGAGGTCCTTTCCATTCAGATGAAGTGCGACGGGCCGCTCGGGGGACTCAACGTCGAATGTTCCGCGGCCAATACCTTGCGCGGCTATACCGAGCAGAAGCTCTTGGAGGGGCTCGATGACGTATGTTCCACGAATGAGAAGGCGGCGTTGGGGGCGTATCAGAAGTGGCAGGTGACGCGGTCGGTGCCGGGTCGGATTATTTCGCAGGGGCTGGCGACGTCCTTGAATGAATACATTGCTGATTCGTTGCAACGCAAGGCGCGGCTGTTTCTTTCGGCGCGTGTGACGGAGGCGTTGAAAGTTTGTTCGGCGCGCGGGATGCTGATTGAATACTTGCCGGATGCGGCGGAGCAGAATCCTGATTGGAGTGCGGCAGGCAAGGTGAATCCTGAAAATTCGCCGCGGACGATTTTGAAACAACTCGGCTTTGGCGCGGCAGAATTGAAGTCGACGGTGCCGCTCGCGTTTGGTTGTCATTGTTCAAAGGAACGTGCCGCGGCAACGCTCATCACGCTCACAAAAGAAGATGGCGAAGCCTTGCCGCCTACGATTGATATCGTCTGCCACATGTGCGGCAAGATGTACACGCTCGTGAACCCGTTCAAGCGCGGCTAGGTGGTGCGAACGAGGGGTGGACCCAAGGCTTCGGGGAGTGTGCTTGCAATTTGGGCGGGAATATAGTATAACGTGTGGCATTGAGATTTAGAAGGATTAGAGACTTATGAAAAAGATTCGAATGATTCGTTTGTGGGTGGCGCTTGTGGGCGCGGTTGGGGTGTTGCCGCTTGGAGCGCGGGTATTGGATGTCACGCAGTTTGGTGCGAAGTCAGATGGCGTGACGGATAATACGGCTGCGATTTAGAAGGCGATTGATGTGTGCTCGGCGGAAGGGGGCGGGCGTGTGCTGGTGCCGGGTGGCGGCGTTTATAAGACGTACACGTTGAGTTTGAAGAATAATGTGGAGCTTCATATTGACCGTGGGGCGACGTTGAAGGGTGGTGAGGATGCGCTGAAGCATCCTGAGTTTGCGCCGACGGATGTGTGGCGGTCTGAGCGTGCGCCGCGGTTCAACAAGCGGGCGATGTTTTATACGGTGGGTCAGACGAATGTGGCCATTACGGGGGCGGGGACGATTGATGGGAATGCGGAGGCGTTTCATCGGCGCGTGAATGGTCGTTGGGAGCGGGTGAGCGGGACGAACATTACGGGGCGGTGCATCTTTTTTGTGGGGTGTCAGGATGTGCGGTTTGAGGATGTGAAGGTGTATCATCCGAGCGGGTGGAGCACGTGGTTTTTGGATTGTGATCGGGTGCAGTGCCTCGGGGTGAGGATTGAGTGTCATCATGAATTTCCGAATGGGGATGGGCTTCATTTTGGAGGGTGCCGCGATGTGACGGTGAGCGATTGTATTATTGACGCGCAGGACGATGCCATTATTGTGCGCACGCATCAGGAGCAGATGAAAGTGCCGCGGCCGTGCGAGCGGTTGGCTTTTGCGAATTGTGTGCTGCGGTCGAATGCGTGTGCGATTCGCTTTGGCTGGACGGGCGATGGGCCGATTCGCGATGTGACGTTTGACAATATCATTTGTGATTACTCGAGCCAAGGTGTACAGATTTTGTTGCCGCCGATGTGTGCGCCGGAGAACATTGATCCGCCGTGTGGACGGGGTGTGGTGCCGCCGAAGAAGGACGAGGTTTTACCGTTCAGCGTGGAGAATGTGCGCTTCTCGAATATGTCCATCAACAGTTTTGTCGCGCCGTTTTGCGTGAGCATTTGGGGGACGGAGAATGTGGCGTTCTTGCGGAATATCGAGTTTTCGAATTGTCGTTTTCGGGCGCAGCGTGCGCCTGTGTTTGAGGTGCGGCCCGAAGACAACGTGAGCAATTGGCGGTTTTCGAATGTGACGTTTGAGATTGCCAAGCCGCGCGATGCGTATGGGCCTGGTGATTTTCCGTCCGCAGGAGTGGGCGGTGGTTGGTTTGAGAATGCGCGCGATTGCGGATGGGCTTCAAAAGAAGAATCCTCAATTTGCCATTTTGACCGAAGGCTTGCACGATGCCATTCTCGATTCGACGGCTATCTTTCATGGTTGCGAATTTGGCACGTTCGATGCCAGCGTTCGCGATGTCACGTCACGCGCCACACGTGGTCGTGCGGCGGATGTCTTTCCTGAATTGTGGCGTTATACGTTCCCTGAACTCGTCACGACGATTCGCTTGCCTGTGCCAATCGCCTTGCGCGACCAAGCCAATTACGTGGCCACATTTGGTTGCCGTAGCGAAATTGAAGCGCGCTATAAACCCGATCGCGCATTTCTTGTTGAAGGCAAAGTGCCGACTCAGCGCGAGGACTATGGAACCGTCGTTGATGTGCCCAATTTGAAGGCCTTGCAATCGATTTCACGCGACGCGGCAGAATCTTATTTGAAGTCCGTCTGTGATTTGCAACGAGCGTATGGGAAGTATTTGCTGACGGGGCGTTTTGTGGATACGGAAGGCCTTACGTGCACGAATCCTGCGCTTGTGGCTAAGCGCTTTGTCGCGGCAGATGGAACGAGCGCCGTTTGCGTTTGGAACATTTCTGCGAAGGCGACGGACGTTGAAATTGAGGGTCTTGGCAAGCCGCTTTCGGTTGTTGCGCCCGGAACGGAACCGACAACAGGTCTTCTTGCACCCAATTCGATTCGGCTGTACATCTATTCTGCCGCGAAATAACCGCGTCAGAATTGGTAGGGGAAAAGATGCGGAGGGGGGTGGTAATTTGGCCTAAAATATGGTATAATATACGGCTGTCAGAAAGGACTAGACAAAAAATGAAGATACTTGTGACGGGCGGGGCCGGATTTATCGGTTCGCATACGGTTGTGGAGCTCCTGAATGCGGGGCATGAAGTTGTGATTGTGGACAATCTCTGCAATTCATCGAAGAAGTCGCTTGCACGTGTGAAGAAGATTACGGGCAAGGCGCCGACTTTTTACAAGCTTGATATTCGGGATGAGAAGAAGCTGAATCAGGTATTGGAGAAGGAAGGTCCGTTTGGTGCGGCGATACATTTTGCGGCGTTGAAGGCGGTGGGCGAATCGACGAAGATTCCGCTCAAGTATTACAACAACAATTTGGGTGGGACGTTCACGCTCTTGAAGTGCTTGGGCGAGCATGGTTGCAAGAACATTGTGTTTTCGTCGTCGGCGACGGTGTATGGTCAGCCGAAGTCGGTGCCGATTCGCGAAGATTTCCCGACGCCGGGGTGCACGAATCCGTATGGCTGGACGAAGTTGATGATGGAGCAGGTGTTCCGCGATGTGCAGGCGGCGGATCCTGAATGGAACGTGATTTTGCTACGGTACTTCAATCCGATTGGTGCGCACAAGAGTGGTTTGATTGGTGAGGATCCGGCTGGGATTCCGAACAACTTGTTGCCGTATGTGGCGCAGGTGGCGATTGGGCGTCGGCCTGAGTTGAGCGTGTTTGGTAATGATTATCCGACGCCGGATGGCACGGGCGTGCGCGATTACATTCATGTTGTGGATTTGGCGATTGGCCATTTGAAGGCGATTGAGAAGCTGGAGAAGGAACCGAAGTTGGGGCTGAAGATTTACAACCTTGGGACGGGGCATGGGTATAGCGTGTTGCAGATTGTGAAGGCGTTTGAGAAGGCGTCGGGGCGGAAGGTGCCGTACAAGATTGTGCCGCGGCGTCCGGGCGACATTGCGGAGTGCTGGGCGGATCCGAGCTTGGCGCTGAAGGAGCTTGGTTGGAAGGCGGAGCGCGGCATCGAGGAAATGTGCGAGGACGCGTGGCGCTGGCAGAAGAAAAATCCGTACGGCTATAACAAACCGAAGAAAGCGTGACACCTGTCGAATATATCTTGGATGGATTAGAAGCCGAGCTTGCGCTAGAACGTGAGCTCGGTGTACGGGTTATTGAATGCGACCGTAGTTTGTTGCGGGTGAATGCTCCTCGAGGGGGAAACGGAGGATGCGAGGCACCCTCCATCTCCCCCTCGACCCCCATTGCCTCCCATCTAGCGCAAACGCGGCATGTTGCCGCATTTGCGCAGCCTGGTAAGCAAGTTGGTCACGCGGCAGTTGCAAAGACCACACCTGTTGTGAAGCCTGTTGCGAAGTCAAAGGCTGTTGAGGTGGCGAAGGATGGGGCGATGTATGACCTTGTCTTTTTGCATCATGCGCCATTGAATGCGGCGGAGCAAGAGATGATGGAGAAGACGATTCAGGCGTTGGGGTATGAAGTTGGGGATGTGCCGATTGTGGTGGAAGGGAAAGTGCCGCGGGCGAAGGTGTATGTGGTACTTGGGGGGATGGCACGCGAGAAGTGGATGCCGGGGGCGTTTGTTGCGCCGGGGTCGTGGACGAATTGGAAAGAGAAGAAGGTTTATGTGACGTATTCGCCTGTGCGCATTTTACGTTTCAAGACGGTGACGGATGAAGTGATGAGGATTAAGAAGCAGATGTGGGGCGGGTTGAAAAGTATTGTTAAGAATTTGAAGGAGGGTTTATGATTGATAAGAAGTGCCGCGTGTTGGAGCATGTTGAGATTGGCAAGGGGTATCGGGTGATGGTTTTTGCCGCGCCGAAGATGGCGGGCGAGACGCAGCCGGGGCAGTTTGTGCATGCGAAAGTGCCGGGGCTGGAGATGAGCGCGTTGAGGCGTCCGTTTTCGGTGTTTGATGCGGGGGAGGGCCGCGTGACGATTTTGTATAAGACGGTGGGGCGCGGGACGGCGATGTTGAATCGGGTGCAGGTTGGGGATGAGGTTTCGGTGCTGGGCCCATTGGGGCATGGATTTCCTGTGACGTGTGAGGGCGCGGCACTTTTGGTGGGCGGTGGATTTGGTGTGGCGCCGTTGTATTTTTTGGCGCGGCGGATGCTCGCGAATGGAATTGGTGCGGAGAAGATTCGATTGTTTGTGGGCGGTCGGACAAAAGAGGATTTATTGTGTTTGGAAAAATTTGCCGCGCTGGGGGTTGAGGTGAAGGCGGCGACGAATGATGGCAGCGCGGGCGTGAAGGGTTTGGTGACGGATCCGCTCGATGATGAATTGATTCGTCTGCGGCAGGCGGGCGAGAAGTTTGAGTTGTTTGCGTGTGGTCCGGATGGGATGTTGAAGGCGGTGGCGATGCGTGCGACGGGGACGGGTGCGAAGGGTTGGATTTCGATGGATCGGCACATGGTGTGCGGGGTGGGTGCGTGTTATGCGTGCATTCAGAAGACGGTGCGCGGCAATTCGCGGTGTTGCATTGAAGGGCCGATTTTCAAGGCAGAAGATTTGATTTGGGAATGAGGCGCGACATGATTATTGATGTTCATTCACATAATTTTCCGGTGGCGATTGCAGCGAGGGCGATTGCGCAGATGGCGAAGGGGATTGAGGGTTTGTTGTGGCCGGCGGGCGATGGGACGCTGGAGAATCAATTGGACCAGATGGAGATGGCGGGGGTGGACCGCGCGGTGATGTGTCCGATTGCGACGAAGCCGCGGCAGTTTGAAGTGATTTTGCGGACGGCGAAGGCGATTCGTGCGGGTGAGATGGGTGAGCGGGCGCAGAGGAAGATTATTCCATTTGCGTCGGTGCATCCAGAAGATGAGGATGTCGTCAAGCACGTGGAGCAGATTGCCGCGGAGGGAATTCGCGGGGTGAAGTTTCATCCGTATTATCAGAATTTTTCGTTGGCGGATAAGTCGTGTTGGAAGATGTTCGAGGCGATTGCGGCGTGTGGGCTGGTGGTGGAGTGTCACGCGGGGTTGGACCTTGGGTATTTGGACAGGGATGATGCGTGTGGGCCGAAGGAGATTGCGACACTTTTGAGGAATGTCAAGGGGCTTAAGTTTATCGCGGCACATTTGGGTGGGTGCGCTGGGCACGCGGCACATGCGACGGATGAGCTTTTAGATTTGGGATGTTATATTGATACGTCGGCATTGCATCGGGATTGGCACAAGGATGAGGAAGTGCGGTTGTTGCGGGGTTGGCCGACGGAGCGGATTTTATTTGCGACGGATTTTCCGTGGGTGAATTATGCGGAGGCGATTCGTTGGGTGAAGAGCGTGCGGGATGAGAAGGATTGGGGGGCGTTGTTTGCTGGGAATGCGCGGCGGTTGTTGGGCGTCTAAGAAAGGAGAAAAGAGATGAGCGCGATTGATACGAAAGTGAATTTGGGCGGGCTGGAGATGGCGACGCCAGTGGCGGTGGCGAGTGGCACGTTTGGGTATGGGACGGAGTATGTGGGGGCGCTAGATTATTCGAAGTTGGGGGCGATTACGATCAAGGGGATTCGGATGGAGGCGTGGCCGGGGAACGCGATGCCGCGGCATGCGGAAGTAGCGGGCGGGCTCGTCAATGCGATTGGATTGCAGGGGAGCGGGATTGACCATTTTGAGGAGGTAACGGCGCCGTGGTATTTGGAGAAGGCTCTTCGCGTGCCGATGATTGTGAATATTTGGGGTGGGTCGATTGAGGGGTATGTGGACGTGGCGCGACGGGTGGCAGAGTTTGCGGCGTCGGGACGTGCGGGGAGCGAGGTTGTCAAGGCGATTGAATGTAATGTGTCGTGTCCGAATGTGAAGGAAGGCGGGCATACGTTTGGGCAGGATCCAGCGGTGTTGGAGAAGCTTGTGAAGGCTGTGCGGGCCGCGGCAGATTTGCCGCTCATTGTGAAGCTGGCGCCGAATGTGCCGGATGTGCGGCCGTATGTGAAGGCGTGCGAGAATGGCGGGGCGGATGCATTGTCGATGATTAATACGATACCGGCGATGGTAATTGATATTGAGAAGCGGCGGCCGGTGTTGGCGAATGTGACGGGCGGGCTGTCGGGGCGCGGGGTTCATCCGGCGGCGGTAAAGCTTGTGTATGATGCGGCACGGGCGACGAAGTTGCCGATTCTCGCGATGGGCGGGATTTACGAGGCGAAGGACGCGATTGAGTTTTTGCTCGCTGGGGCGACGGCGGTTGCGATTGGGACAGCGACGTTCACGAATCCAAATACCGCGGCAGAAGTTTGTGATGGCATTGTTGAATATTGTGAGCGGCATAAATTTGCCGCGGTGCGCGAGTTGACGGGCGTGCTGGAAGTCTGAGATTTAAAATAAATTGAACACACCTAAAAAGAAAGAAGGAGAAATAAGATGGCGCTAAATATTGTGAGTAAGATTGATGGCCGCGTGGCGGTCAAGAATGTGTTAATGTCCGTTTCGGATAAGACGGGCTTGGAGACGTTTGTGCCGGCGCTGGTGGCGGCGTGTCCGGGCGTGAAGATTTATTCGACGGGCGGGACGTATGCGAAGGTGAAGGAGATTTTGGGCGACGCGGCGAAAGGGATGCTGGTGGCGGTTTCGGATTACACGGGCCAGCCGGAGATGCAGGGCGGGCTTGTCAAGACGCTCGACTTCAAGATTTATTTGGGCTTGTTGTCGGAGACGTACAATGAGGCGCATCAGGCGGATTTGAAGCGGCTGGCGGCATGCCCGATTGATATGGTTGTTGTGAATTTATATCCGTTCCGCGAGACGGTGGCCAAGGAAGGCGTGACGCCGGAGATGGCGCGCACGAACATTGATATTGGTGGGCCGTGCATGGTGCGGGCGTCGGCGAAGAATTATTTGCGTGTGGCGTCTGTGACGGACCCGCTGGATTATCCGGTCTTGACGAATGAGCTTGCCGCACACAACGGAACGATTGGTTTGGATACGCGCTTCCGCTTGATGAAGAAGGCGTTCCAGCACACGGCTGAATATGACACCGCCATCGCGCGCTTCTTCACGACGCGCACGTGGAAAGAGATTGAAAGTACGTATGAAACTCTTTGATGAATTCAAACGGCTGCGGGCGACGTGCCCAGCGGACGCGGCATTTTTGTTGACGTCGGGTGATCGGTATGTGCCGATCTCGTGGCGGCAATACACGGATGACATTGCAGTCATTTCGTGGATTATTGAGAACAACGCGCCGCATGGTGTGATTGGGCTCATTGGTGAGAACTCGTACGAATGGATGGCGGCGCATGCGGCGTGCTTGTTTTCGGGCGCGACGGTGGTGCCGATTGATGTCAACTTGAATGCGGATGAGATTGCTTCGCGCTTGCGGACGGTCTCGGCGTGCGTCTTGATTCATTCGGCATTGTATGCGGAGAAGGCTCGCGAAGTCGCGGCAAAGATGCCAGGGCTTGCGACGGGGTCGTTTGGTTCGCGCAAGACGGACTTCTTTTTGGACGCGGGGCGCAAGGCGATTGCGTGCGGGCTCAAGACGATTTGGGACCGCGAGAGCGTTGACACCGAGCGCACATCGATGATTGTGTTTACGAGTGGCACGACGGCTGAACCGCGTGGAGCGGAATTGACGATTCGCGCGATTGAAACGTTTTGCGAAGCGTGGTCGCCGATTCTGCCGATGGAGTCGGGGGATCGCTCGTTGATGCTGTTGCCGCTTTATCACATCTTTGGGATTTGCACCGTGTATGATATGCTCGTGCATGGCGTGGCACTTGGTGTGTGCCCGGACTTCCGGCGCTTGTACGATGCGGTAGAACGCTTCCGCGTGAACTTCATCTTCCTCGTGCCAGCGCTTGCGGAAATCCTCGCGGCAAAAATTGCTCAGCATGGACGCAGCGCAGAAGAAGCACTTGGCACGCCAATTGATTGGATTCTCACGGGCGGCGCACCGCAACCGCGGCGCACGTATGAACACTTGCAAGTCTTGGGCGTCAAGGTCCTCACGGGGTATGGCCTCACCGAGACCGCGGCACTTTATTCCGCGGCGCCATTTGCGCTGGACCCACACGTCGGGAGCGCGGGGCGTGCCGTCGTTCATCCAGAAGTGGAAACGCGCGTATCCGATTCGGGCGAGCTACTTATTCGTGGCCCGAACGTGATGAAGGGCTATTACCACATGCTGGAGAAAACTGCCGCGGTGATTGATGCGGATGGTTGGTTCCATACGGGCGATGTCGGGCGCATTGATGAAGATGGGTACGTTTGGATTACGGGCCGCGCGTCGCGTACGATTGTTCTTTCGTCGGGCAAGAAGGTCGCACCGGAAGAGCTCGAAGAAAAGCTCCTTGCGCTTCCCGGCATTCTCGAAACGCTCGTCAGTGGTGATGGCGCAACGCGTACGATTCGTGCGGAAGTCTACGCGTCCGTCCCCGAAGCGACGGTGCGCAAACTTGTGGACACGCTCAACTTGTCCTTGCCCGTCTACAAGCGCATTTCGGAAGTGACGGTGCGCACGGAGCCATTCCCACGCACGTCCTCAGGAAAGATCAAGACGCGGTGAAGGCGATTCAACTTGTTCCAGCCATGCAGGAAGGCGGCGTCGAACATTACGCCGTCCTTCTCAATCGCATCCTGACAAATGCGGGCTGGGACAATGTGACCATCTCGAAAGGCGGACGTCTTGTCGCCGATTTGGAACGTGCGAGCGGGCGCCACATCATACTCGACCTCAAGTCGAAAAATCCGCTCACGTACTTCACACGCGCGGCGAAACTTCGGCGCATTCTGGCCACAGAAAAGCCCGATGTCGTTTGTGTTCATTCACGCGTTCCTGCTTGGATTTTCCTCGCGGCGAATCGTTCGCTCCACATCAAATGGATGGCCTACGCGCATGGTGCCAATTCAATCTCGCGCTATTCGCAAGTGATGACCCGCGGCGCACTCACGATGTGTCCATCCTCCTTCATCGCGAACTATTTGAAGGACGCGTATTCGATCTCGGATGCGCGCCTTCGTATTGTGCCACATGCTGTCGACGCCGCGCGTTTTGATCCAACTCAGCTTGACCGAGACTTCATTTCCGAAAAGCGCCGCGAATGGCAAACAGATGGAAAATTCATCATCCTTTCGGTGGGGCGCATCACGCGCTTGAAAGGATTTGATACGCTCATTCGTGCGCTTGCACGTGCGAATATGCCGGACGCGAAGCTCATCATCGTCGGTGGCACGACACCTGACAAGGAACCTTACCTCGCTGAACTCAAGAAGCTTGCGGCTTCCCTCAATCTTTTGGATTCCGTTGTTTTTGCTGGCGCACAAGAAAAGATTGCCGAATGTCTTTCAATGGCCGATGTCGTCGTCTCGGGCAATACGACCAAGCCTGAATCGTTTGGCCTTTCCATGGCTGAAGCGCTTACGATGGATAAGCCCGTGATTGCGAAGGCCTTTGGCGGCGCGATGGATATTGTCCGCGATGGGAAGGATGGCATTTTGATTTCGAGCGATTTGCCTGCAAGCGATGCCGCGGCAGATTTTGCGCAAGCCTTCAGAGATATTCGCCGCGTCCACTTTGACGGCATCCGCACCGCGGCACTTTCACGTTTCAATCTCGACTTGATGGCGCAGCGCACGCTCGCCGTCTACAATGAACTCCTTCACGCATGAAGAAACTCCTTACATTTTTACAGTCGCAAGCATTCGGATTCGCCATTCTCGCATCCGCGGCAATTTCTTTCGCGTTTCCATCTTACTTCGATACGTGGTGCGGCGTCAAGCTCACGAAGTGTGTCGTCCCCGCGATTCAGCTCATCATGTTTGGCATGGGCACGACCTTGACGCTGGGCGATTTTGTTGGCATCATTCGCCGCCCGTGGGCCGTTGCGATTGGCGTCTTTCTTCAATTTCTTGTCATGCCTTTGACGGGCTTCTTCCTTGCCAAAGCCTTTGGATTCGATGGCGAACTTGCCGCGGGCTGTGTGCTAATTGGCTCGGTCGCGGGCGGCACAGCCTCCAACGTCATCGCCTATCTCGCCCACGCAAACGTCGCCCTCTCCGTGACAATGACGTGCTGTTCCACTTTGCTCTCGCCCCTCGCGACGCCCCTCTTGATGAAAGCCCTCGCCGGCCGCTTCATCGCCATCGACGCGCTCGCCATGATGCTCGGCGTCCTTCAAGTCGTACTTGTTCCCATCCTTGCAGGCGGCCTCGTGCGCATGCTCTTCCATCGCCAAATGGACGCCCATAAAAAGGCTTGCGACCGCGCGCTCTCCTTCATCTCGATGGCTGGCATTTGCTTCACGCTTCTGGCCTTGACCGCGGGGAGCCGCGACACATTTCGTACGGCGGGCTGCCTCATCATTTTTGCCGCGGTCCTTCACAACTCCATCGGCTACGTCGCGGGCTACTACCTAACGCGCCTCGCCTCTAAGCGCCTCCACCTGGATGAGTGCGATGCCCGCACCGTCGCGATCGAAGTCGGCATGCAAAATGGCGGCATGGCGGGCGCGCTTGCCATCAGCGTTCTCAATTCTGCCGCGGCCGCGCTCCCCGCCAATATCTTCTCCATTTGGATGAACTTTTCGGGTTCCGTTCTTGCGAACTTCTGGGCATGCCGCCCACCCAAATCCAACGCCATTTCACCAACCAACTAAGAGGTCACACAATGTCTAACACACCCAAAAAAGTTTTCGTCAGCGGCTGCTATGATATGCTTCATTCGGGCCACGTCGCATTCTTTGCTGAAGCGGCCAAACTTGGCGACCTCTACGTCGGCCTCGGTAGCGATCGCAACATCTTCCAACTCAAAGGCCGCAAAACCATCAACTCCGATGCCGAGCGCCTCTACATGGTCAAGGCCATCCGCTACGTCAAGGACGCATGGATCAACTCCGGCATGGGCCTTCTCGATTTCGTCAAGGAAGTGGACGCGCTCAAGCCCGACATCTTCTACGTCAACTCCGATGGCTTCACGCCCGACAAAGAAAAATTCTGCCGCGAACGTGGCATCCAATTGATCGTTGCCGAGCGCGTTCCCTCGCCGGGCCTCCCCGCGCGTTCCACCACCGCCATCCGTAGCGAGTGCCGCATTCCATTCCGCGTCGAACTTTGTGGCGGCTGGCTTGACCAGCCCTTCGTCAACGCCCTCGCCGCGGGTAGCGTCCTCACCATTTCAATCTACCCCGACTACGCCTTCAATGAGCGCAGCGGCATGGCCACCTCCAGCCGCAACAAGGCGATCGAACTTTGGCAAACCGAGCTCCCGCACGGCAACCCCGAAAAGTACGCGCGCATCCTCTTCGGCGTGGAAAACCCACCCGGCACCGACCACGTTTCGGGCTCGCAAGACCAGCTCGGCATCCTCATGCCAGGCCTCAACAAGCTCAACTACTCGAACGGCTATTGGCCCACCTCCATCGATACTATCACGGACGACGCCACGCTACGCTTCATCGAATCGCACCTCTACTTGATGCAACTGCGCGAACGCGAGGCAAGCTATGACGTCTTCAAAGATCGCAACGTCAACGCGGCGAGCGCGGCCCGCTTGGCGGCGGCCTCGGAAGCGGCCTGGCGCGCCATTCAAGCCCACGATGTGAAAGCCTGGGGCAAGGCTACGCGCGATTGCTTCAACGCCCAGCTCGAGATGTTTCCACACACCGCGACGAGCGAAGTCTTCGAAACGATTCAACGCTACGAGAACGAAGTCTACGGCTGGAAGTTGACGGGCGCGGGCGGCGGCGGCTACTTACTCTTCATTGCCGACCATCCAATCCCTGGCGCCATCCAAATCCACATTCGCGCCTAACGAGATTACGCATCAATCTCAATGAGGACGCCTGGCATCGATTTGTCGCGAATCGCTTCCGTTCCAATTTGCGCCAGCACTTCGCCCGGCAGAATCACGCGCCCGCCTGTAAATGTGCACGCCTTTGTGATATTGTGCATCTCTTTGCCTGCCAAGTCGCGCGCCCAAACCTTCGCATCCTTCGTCGCACATTCAAACGCGACCGACTTGAACGAACCGAAAATCCCAATCGGCACATTCCGCGCATCTTCGAAAATCGCGATGTCGCACTTCGGAAATTTGAACCCTTTGCGATCCATCACACGCGGAAGGGCACCCACCGCAATCGCCTCATTCGCATGACGCATCGCCGTCACAAACGGCACGCCCTCGCCCGCATCCACAACCTCAGGAAACGCATTCATCCCGCGCGTTACAACGGCCGCGGTCGTCTGCGGAATCGTCTTGTTCGCCACCAAATTAATCCACGTCTCATCCGCGGCAAATGTCCATTCATCCGTCAACGTCGTGTTTGAATACCGTGTGGCCATCGCCGCATTCGCACCCATCGGCGGCGCAATCTTTTGCCACGCGACCGCTCGCGTCACTTCCCCACACGTCTCATGCCGCGCAATCGGGTCCTTCTCATTTCCATCCCACACCGTCGCCCGCATGACCCCCAGCGCACACCCCAAACTCGCCCCCAAATACGGCAAGTCCTCCACATTGATTTGCGCATGACCGCCCGTCGCCTCCGCCATCTTCAACAGCATCAACACACGCTCAATCGCCGTCGGATAAAAGATGGGCGCAAGCATATCATAAATCCGAAACGCATCCCCACACCGCATCAGCGCAGGCGCCTTCGCACCAATTCGCGCGGCATATTTTTCATCGTTCACAAGCCGCCCCGCATCCACAATGTCGAGAACCTTCTTCCCGTCCTTCCTGCCCTCATAACACCCATTCAGCGGCACGCCCCACGTCAACGCATGCTCAATCAACGTCCCCGGACAATACTCCTTCGCCAGCGCACTCATCAATTCGCGATACTCTACATCCCCATCATGCGCACCCCAATCCACTTTCAAATACGCAATCCCCGCTTCGCCACACCACCCCAGCTTCCGCCGCAAATCCTCTTCCCTTACCGCCATCGGCTCATGATGCGACCAACTCTCACCCGGCGCCTGGCATGCCACCCACAGCCCACACCCAGCCCAGCCCAAATCCTTCACGCGCCGCGTCAGCTCCTTCAACCTCTCCGCAGGCGTCCCCTTGATGGACGGAAATCTCCGCTCATTCAAAATCATCGACCCAAACTTCGCCGTGTGCTCATACGGATTCAATCCATAATCAACATCCCATCCATCATCAAGAAGAAAATTCAAATTCTGCCGCGCCTCAGGATAAAGGACTCGTGCCCAACCCGACGGACCAAACACTGTCTTCTCGTCAAGATTATCGCGGCAACCAGGCAACCCCTGATCGCCCGGAAACATCGATTCACCCTTGGCCTTCATCGCCTTGATTGTGCGCGCTTGCGTTGACCACGTGCAATAATAATTCGGCACCGCCGCGGCACTTTTCCAGCTCAGCCCAAACGACGCGCATCCATCCAAAAATGGAGCCATCCCCGCAGCCAAACTGCCGCGCAAAAACATCCGACGATTCATCTCAAACTTCATAAGACCTTGTCCTTTTCCTTTTACGGAATCAATGGTTGCATATTATACCAAATTTCGCGGCAAATTGCAACCGTCCCCGCGGCAGATTCCAAACCTTCCAAACCTCGGTACGTTCCAAACCTAGGCTAACCTAAACTATTCAATTGTCAAAGATCAATGCTGTAACCAGCTCACCGCGGCACTACCCCGCGTATTC
>CAVGIZ010000004.1:0-25486 GCA_963629255.1 Anaerovoracaceae bacterium | reverse complement strand
ACTGATTTTCACTTTCGTACGTTTGATGGCTAGGCGATAAACCATCCCGCGGCAGTTTTGCCGCGGTTTTTGATCTTTGACAATTGAAGAAACAATGACAACGGGGGCCTGCGGCCCCCGCGCCGTGAGCGTTGGTTGGAGAAGCTTAGTGGCGAAAGCAACGACATGAGCATTTAGGTGGATTTGGTTAGGTTGCTTTCGCGCGGGAAGGGGCCCAGGGGGCGCGGCAGATTTTTTGGGGGAGAGGGTTGAAAGTTGCCGCGGAATATGGTATAATATGGAGCATGAACGTTAGACAGGAAAGCAAAATGAAGACGATTGTTTTGGTGTTGGGCTTGGTCGCGTATGCGGCGCAGGCAGAAGTTGTGCAGCCTTTGGCTGGAGAGAAGTGGTGGGGCGCGACGACGTTTTATGGGAGCGACCAGCCGTATGGAACAACGCCGGAGCGGGATTTAGCGACGATGAGTTATTGCAATCCGACGGCGCCGTTGTTTGTTTCGTCGCGTGGGCGGTATGTTTGGTCGGAGGAGCCGTTTGCGTATGCGTTCACGAATGGGGTGATGTATGTGAAGGGTGGGAAGGTGCAGGTTTTGACGGCGAAGGAGAAGACGTTGCGCGGCGCTTTTTGTGCGGCGTCGAAGGCGTACTTTCCTGCATCTGGGAAGATGCCGGAGGAGTTGTTCTTCACGAAGCCGCAGTTCAATACGTGGGTGGAGAGTTTGATGGTGGGCAATGGCGAGAAGATGATTTCGGATTATGTGGATGCGATTATTGAGAATGGGATTCCGTGTGGAGTATTTATGATTGATGATGGGTGGGCGCCGACGAATCGATATGGGGATGCGGCGTTCAACACGAAGTTGTTTCCGAACATGAGGGGGCTACTCAAGAAGATACATGAGAAGGGGTTCAAGACGCTTTTGTGGACGACGCCGTATATTGCGCGGGATTGCGAGTTTTATGCGGAGGGCGTGAAGAAGAATTTGTTTATGTTGAATCGGGCGAATGGGAAGCCGGCGGGGCTTGCGTATTATCCGGGGCTGTGGACGAGTGGGCTTTTAAACTTGTTTGATCGTGGGACGTGGGATGAGCTAGAGAAGAGGTACAAGGCGTTTATGGCGGAGGCTGGTTTTGATGGGTACAAGTTTGATTTTACGGATGCGGAATGTGTGCTGAGACAGCCTGCGGCAGAAAAGTGTGAGTATTTGCCGGATGGTGTGCAGCCGTGTGATTACACGGGGCTGTGGGGGGATTTTGCGTTGCGTTTTCCGTTTCATGAGATGCGTGCGGGATGGAAGTTTGGTGGGAAGGCGTTGGTGGTGCGGTTGCAGGACAAGCGGCATCGGTGGGAGGATTTGCGGCTGCTTGTGCCGGATATGATTGCCGCGGGTTTGGTGGGGTGTCCATTTGTGTGTCCGGATATGATTGGTGGCGGGACGTTTTCGGAGGGATTTGAGAATGGGGTTGACCACAAGTTGTTTGTGCGCTCGACGCAGGTGCAGGCGTTGATGCCGATGATGCAATTTTCGGCGGCGCCGTGGAGGGTATTGACGAAGGAGGAGTTGGCGATTTGTCGTGACGCGGCACTTTTGCATGTGAAGTTTGCGCCTGAGATTTTGCGGTTGGCGCGGCATGCGGCGGCGACGGGTGAGCCGATTATTCGGGCGATGGAATATGAGTTTCCTGGGGAAGGGTTTGACGCGTGCTTGCAACAGTTTATGTTGGGCGAGCGGTGGTTGGTGGCGCCGGTTGTGAAGGCGGATGATTCGGTGACGGTGCGTTTGCCGCGTGGGACGTGGAGCGATGATTTGGGGGCGGTCCACACGGGGCCGAAGGTGCTTGAACTTACGCATGTGCCGCTGGCGCGTTTGCCACATTTTGAACGTATTACGAAGTAAAAAAGAAAGAGAGAGAAGGAAAATAGAAATGAAAAAGACATCACTTGTTTCGATGCTTATGAGTTTGACCGCGGCGGTTGTGTTGGCGGCGCCGCCTATCCGTATTCCTGTGCCAGAGCCTTCGGTCGAGCTTGGCACGATGCCTGATGCGACATATGTGACGGATTATTATGCGCCGCCGGTGGATGCGTTGCCGTGGATGGAGATTTCGCGGTATACGCCGAATGTGCGCGTGCCGGAGTATCATTGGATGAAGGTGGACGGGGCGTATGCGCTGGCGCTGAGGATTCGGCCGATTCCGATGGAGAAGATAGAAAAGGAAATTGCGGTTGGATTGATTGATACGAATCGGAATAAATCGGCGCGGAGTTTTTCGCTTGATGCGGAGAAGAATGGGGCGTTTCGGCGGGTCGCGATTAGTCAATTGAATTTGGATGCGACGCAATTTACGGGGCTTGTTTGTCGTGTGAAGGCGACGAAGATTCGCAATGCGGGCAATGAGCTTGTGGTGAGTCTTGCGGGCAAGGGCGTGGGTGGTCGCGCGGTTGCGAAGGGGGCGGCGGATGCGAATGGGTTTATTACGTGTGCGATTAAGATTGCTGCGAAGCCGGGGGCGATTTTGGACCAGATTATTTTTGAGGTGCCGGCGGCGAGCGCGGCAGATTTTGAGCAGGTCTTTGATATTATTGATTTGCATTTGCAGCGGCCTGCGATGAAGGCACGTTTTACGGATTTGCCGGCGCGGCGTTGGACGCGCAAGGATAATGTGTTTGGGACGGATGAGCCGTTGACCGCGGCAAAATGTATTCCGGATATTTATGCGTATGCGCGTGGGATTGGTGCTGCGGATTCGCAGAAGGCGTTGCCGAATACGTATGAGTTGCGGCCGCAATTGGATAAGGAGAATGATGGTGGGTATGAGGTCAAGTATGTGACGGCGAAGGTTGCGGGAGCGGATGTGCCGGCGGTGCAGATTAAGTTGACGAAGGGTCCGCGTTGTCTGTTGCGTTTCCCGGTTGCGTTTGATGGGCTTGATTATAACACGTTTACTTTTGCCGCGAAGGTGGAGACGTTTGAAGGGGCGAAGCCGGTTTTGGGCAATGCGCGGCCGATGTTGTGGGGGACAAATCAGAATGAGCTCAATCGGCCGTTTGATACGTTCCAGATTAGCTTCTTTTCGAAGACGGATGATTTTTGTGATTGGACGCGGTGGGGTTTGGCGCAGGCTGATTATCGGCAGAATCGGTTGGAGAAAAGTGCCGCGCAGGCGGATGGGTGGGATGCGTTTGCGTATGACATTGCGCACTCTGATCCGTCCAACAACAAGAGCTCGTATTACACGAAGCTGACGCATTGGTGCTTCTATTATGATAACCGCAAGATTCCGGAAGGCAAGAGCGTGACGATTACGATTGCGGACCCACGTTTGACGCGTGGTGTGATGTTGGCGGGTGGAGATTTGCCGCGGTATAAGAACTTCCTCAAGACGCACAATGCCGACCGCATGGTTGATATGGAGGTGCTTAAGACGGCACTTGATGCGCCGAAGGATCATCGCTTGGCGAAGCCGATTCGCTTCATTGAAAACCGCCGCGCGGTTGGTGCGATTTACTTGCTCAATTATGGGCGCGAATTTCCGAATGGTACGTCGCGCGAGGCGAGTGAGAAGTATTGGGGCATTGTGCAAGATGCGGCGAAGGAATTTTGCGGCGTGTTGCAACGCAAGTTTGGGCTTACTGAAGATATTCCTGTTCTCAATCGTTTGCCAGGTGGGAAGACGGTTGTCGCGAATTCGATTATCGTTGGTGGCGATGCGTATGCGAAGGTGAATAAGGCTGTTTATGACGCGGACATGAAGGCGCTGAAGGGTAAGCCTGGGTGTGCGATTCGTTCAGATGGAACGAACATTTACATTTACACGGCGCAGTATAATTATTCGGGGACGGTGCGCGGGCTTGCGTTTGGGCTTTACGAATTGCTTGAAAATAATACCGATTTGATTTGGCCGTATGAGCGGCGTCCATCAAATAAGCCGAGTGTTCTTGCGCGTATGTTCACGCAAGATACGACGGGGAACTTTGATCTTGTGTGGGGTGATAACTTTGTCAATGTTTCGCGCACGCCAGAGTACAACTTGTTCAATCCAGGCGTCAATCGTGAGCCTGGTTATCGTTGGGAAGGCGACTGGGCGTTTGGTCGTCATCGCACGCGTTCCGTCAACCATTGGTGGGGCTATGGCACGGAGGCGCGCGGCAATGAAAAGCAAGGGCAGCCCAATGATACGTGGGGACGCAACGCAGATGGCACGCTGATGAAGCCGGGTTGCTACACGGGGCATCCGTGCTTGATTCGCGTTTTGGATCGTGCGCGTGATTCCTTTGTTGAGGCGAGTGTTTTTGCGCCGCGCGGCGTTTCTAGTGGCGATCCGTTCTTTGGTACTCAGGCGCCGGGCAAGGCGTTCGCGTGGAACTGCTTTGACGTGAACGGGCTGTGGGTGGAAGATTCCATTTCGATGTGCCAGTGCTCGGAATGCTTGACGCCGATTCGGCTTGCGAATGGTTTGACGGTTGGGCCTGATTCGCCGTACTTCCGTTCGACGCAATTCTATTCGAATGGTTCGGCGATGATTAATGCGGTGAATGTTTATGGTAAGCGCGATGCGCGGGTTGAATCGATTGGCTACTTCTGGATGGCGCCGGTGCCGCTGATGACGGTTTCGCGGTCGTATGATATTCGGTTCTGTCCGTACATTCGTAAGGATTACTTCGTGCCGATTTTTGCGCCGATGAATGATATGCATTGGCGGGCGATGTACCAGTGGGCCCAGCAGGATGTACGGCTGGCGCTTTATGAATACTTCCTGCAGATCAATGCGCGGCCGTGGGCGGATGTGATGACTTACGACGTTGATGCGGAATGTGACCTTGGCTTCTACGATTGGCATGCCGAGACGACGGGATGGTATGGCGACAAGGGGAATCAAACGTACCTTTCGCTGATGGACCGTTGGGTGATGGCGCGTCTTTTGTGGGGTGCCGCGGGCAATGATGTTGCCGCGCTGAGGGCCTACTACATCGCGCGCACGTATCGCGAAGCGGCTGAGCCTGTTGCAAAATTCTATCAGACGATCATGTCGCTTGCATCCAAGAAATTGATGCGCGTTTCGCCGATGGAGTTTGAAGATTCGAGCCCGATCATTCGTACCGCGATGAAAATGAAGTCTGATAAGTTCTTCTGTAAGACGATGGTCGATGAACTTGAAAGCTACATCAAGGATGCCGAGAAGTCCGTCAAGGATCCGATTGCGAAAGCGAGCGTCCAGTACTTGCGCGAAGCGTGGGATGATTACCGCACCCGCGGCGAAAAGGACGAGGCCGAATGGCAAAAGGATGTCAATGGCGGTGCCGCGGCCAAGGCCATGAAGATCGTCGGTGCTCCAGATTGAGTGGAGTGACTGGGTGCCTCGAGGGTGGGGGGGAATGTGTTGGTTCGCGCGGCAGATTTTATTTGTAAAAGTGCCGCGGGGTATTGCAGTTTGGTCAGAAATATGGTATAATACACGTCATGAAGACAAATACTCTTGACCGCAAGGGCGGTTATAACTGTGTGGTCTGCATCAAGCAGGTGCCTGACACGAAGAAAGTGACGGGCGAGGCCATGAAGGCAGACGGTACGATCAATCGTGCCGCGCTTCCCGCTATTTTCAATCCGGAAGATCGCAATGCGCTTGAGGCGGCGTTGCGTGTGAAGGACATGTATCCTGGCACGAAGGTGACGGCGATTGCGATGGGTTTGCCGGCGGCGTGCGCGATTTTGCGTGAGGCGCTGATGTGTGGCGCGGATGCGGCGTACCTTGTGACGGACCGCAAGGCGGCGGGTTCGGATACGCTGGCGACGAGCTATATTTTGTCGCAAGCGGTGAAGAAGTTCAATCCGGATTTGGTGTTTTGTGGGCGGCAGGCGATTGATGGTGACACGGCGCAGACGGGTCCGCAGATTGCGGAGAAGCTTGATTTTGCGGCGATCACGTATTTGGAAGGGTTGGAGCTGGATGGTGATTATGCGATTGCGACGCGTGATATTGGCACGGGCATTGAGCGTGATCGCGTGAAGTTGCCGGCGCTCTTCACGGTGACGGAGAAGTTTGGCGAGCTGCGTCCCTTTGATGTGAAGCGGGTGATGAAGTACAAGAAGGCGAAGGCGGCGATTGAGAATGGTGGCGTTGCGCTGGAAGGGGATTTGGCGATTGGCCAACTTTCGTGCGATGACATTGGGGCCGTGGCGGAGCGTTGCGGTTTTGCGGGTTCGCCGACGAGCGTGAACAAGATTGTGAGCGTTGTCTTGGCGGGCGGCGATTATAAGGAATATGCCGCGGATGATGCGGGCGTTGGGGCGCTTGTGGGCGAATTGATTGCGGACCACACGATTGGGTAAGGAGGAAATTATGGATCGTACAAAAGGTGAAGTTTGGGTATTTGCCGAGCAGGAAGACGGCGTGTTGAGTGATGTGCCGCGTGAATTACTTGGGAAGGGGCGTGAGCTTGCGGACAAGTTGGGCGTGAAGCTCGCGGCGGTTTTGTTGGGCGATGGCGTGGAAGGCCTCGCGGCAAAATTGTTTGAGGCGGGTGCTGACAAGGTGCATTTGATTGAGGATGCGCAGTTGAAGGTGTTCCGCGGCAAAGCGTATCGTCATGCGTTTGTGGAGCTCATTAAGGAATGCGCGCCGCAGATTGTGATTTTTGGTGCGACGCATATGGGGCGTGATTTGGCGCCGGCGATTGCGAGTGCGCTGCGGTGTGGCCTCACGGCGGACTGCACGGATTTGCAGATTGCGGACTTCGAAGATAAGAAGACGAAGGAAGTGTTTCCGAATTGCTTGCAGCAGATTCGGCCGGCGTTTGGTGGTAACATCATTGCGACGATTGTGAATGCGCGGAATTGGCCGCAGATGGCGACGGTGCGCGAAGGCGTGATGAAGCCGCTGGAGGTGCAAGTTGGGCGCACGGGCGAGATTGTGAAGCATGATTCGCACTTGGCTGGGGTGGATATTCCGGTTGAGGTGTTGGAGATTGTGCGGCGGCATTCGAGCGTGAATTTGAAGGGCTCGCGGATTATTGTCGCGGGCGGCGCGGGCGTTGGGTCGAAGGAGAATTTCAAGCTTCTGTATGATTTGGCGGATGCGCTTGGCGGTGCGGTTGGTGGCAGCCGTGCGGCGGTGGACCTTGGGTATTGCGAGCACGAGCGGCAGATTGGGCAGACGGGCGTGACGGTGCGGCCGGCGTTGTTCATTAGCTG
This sequence comes from Anaerovoracaceae bacterium, assembly GCA_963629255.1. Lineage (GTDB taxonomy): Bacteria > Verrucomicrobiota > Kiritimatiellia > RFP12 > UBA1067 > UBA1067. Next base: position 18,293 of record CAVGIZ010000004.1, on the reverse strand, counting down.
CGGCATTTCGGGCGCGGTGCAGCACTTGGCGGGCATGCAAGATTCGGCGAAGATTATTGCGATCAACACCGATAAGGATGCGCCGATTTTCAAGGTCGCGCATTATGGTATTGTTGGCGATTTGACACTCGTCATTCCTAAACTGATCAAGGCCATCAAAGGAAAGGCCCAATAAAGATGAGCAACTTTTATACAGACAATGCGGATATTGCCGCGACGATTGACGCGCTTGATTTGAGCGAGGTCGCTGAACTTCTCGAAGAGGGATTTCGTTATTCGAAGGAGTATGATTTTGCGCCGACGGATGCCGCGGATGCGATTGATAACTACAAGCGTGCGCTGGAGGTGTGCGGTGATGTGGCGGGCAATCGGATTGCGCAGACGGCGGAGGAGACGGACAAGGTTGGGAACATCTTGAATGAAGATGGGACGGTGACGTATACGCCGGGGATTTCGCTCGCGATTAAGCTCTATGGGCAGACGGGCATTTTGGGTGTGACGATTCCGTATTACTTGGGCGGGCTCAACATGCCGTGCACGATTCTGACTGCGGCAAATGATATTGTTTCGCGTGCGGATGCGTCGCTGATGAATATGTTTGGTTTGCAAGGCATTGCCGAGACGATCAACATGTTCGCGACGGAGGACATCAAGAAGCAATACATTCCGAAGCTCGTTTCGGGCGAATACACGGGCGCGATGGTTTTGACGGAGCCGGATGCGGGCAGTGATTTGCAGAGCGTCAAGACGATGGCGTATCAGGACGAGAAGGGTAACTGGTTTGTGAATGGCGTCAAGCGCTTTATCACGAATGGTTGCGGCGATGTGCTTCTCGTTTTGGCGCGCACGGAACCGGAGTTCTCGGATGGTCGTGGTCTCAGCTGCTTGCTGGTGGAGAAGTGCCCGCAGGTGAAGGTGCGCCGTTTGGAGCACAAGCTGGGCATCAATGGTTCGCCGACGTGCGAGCTCGTGTTCAACAATGCGCCGGCGAAGTTGATTGGCCAGCGCAAGCGTGGTTTGATTACGTACGTGATGGCGCTGATGAATGGCGCACGCGTGGGGATTTCCGCGCAGGGGACGGGCATTGGCGAGGCGGCGTATCGGGCGGCGCGTGATTATGCCGCGAGCCGTAAGCAGTTTGGTCAGACGATTGATAACTTCCCGGCGTTGAGGGAGTTGATTTCCGACATGTCGGTTGATCTTCAAGCGGCGCGCGCATTGGCGTATTATTCGTCGAAGTGCGTGGACCTTGAAAATGGTTTGACGCGGAAGTTTGAATCGCTCAAGGGTACGCCAGAAGCGCCGGCGGTGCGTGGGCGGATGAAACATTACGCGGCGTTCAACAAGATGCTTACGCCGATGGCGAAGTATTACGCGTCGGAGATGTCGATGCGCGTGTCGAATGGCGCGGTGGCGGTGCTGGGTGGTTCGGGCTACATGAAGGATTATCCGGTTGAACGCTACTTGCGCGATGCACGCATTACGACCATTTATGAAGGTACGTCGCAGCTTCAGGTGATTGCCGCGATTGCGGGCGTCATGGGCGGGCTCACGAAGGATGTCGTTGCCGATATTCTTGATGGTGTGGAATTGACCGATTCGCTCAAGGCCAAGCTTGCGGAGGTTGAAAAGCTCCGCGGCGAATTGGATGCGGCGGTTGAGTTTGTCCACAATCATCCGGATGGCAAGGCGTATCACGATTTGCATGCGCGCAAGTTGGTGGACGCGGCGATTGCGGTTGTGGTCGCGGCACTTTTCATTCGCTTCGCGGCGAAGTTGCCAGAGTCGAGCAAGGAACTCGTTCTCGACTTCTGGATGGCGACGCGCTTCCCAACGGTTCGCGGGGAACTCGCGAAGGCGACGAGCGGCTTTACGTCTCCGATTGGGGACTTTGAAAAGCTTGCGCCAGCTGTGACATTGGCTGACTAAGGGTTTGACAGAGATTTCTTGAAACCTAAGACCGCGGCAGAAGTGCCGCGGTCTTTTCGTTTGAGCGCGGCAGTTTTGGGTTGTTAGGGGCTGACGTCAGGTGTTTTAGCCCCTAACGTCAGGTGTTTCCAGGGCTAACATTAGGTAAAAGGGGTAGTCTTTTTGCCAAAAAGGGTAGGCCTTTTTGCTAAAAAGGGTAGGTCTTTTTTGCAAAAAGGGTAGGCCTTTTTGCTAAATGCACTTGACGTTTGGTCTGAAATATGGTATAATATGCGCCATCTTGAACTTATAAGAAAGGAAATTAGACTATGTACGACGTTGAATTTGAAACTATACCCTTCCGCTACAAAGGGAAAATTGATGGCTATACGATGCATCCTGTTGTTCGGCCGACGAAGTCGGAGGTGGATGTTTATGAGGAGATTGCGAAGGAGTCGGGGACGAATCTTTCTGCGGATAGCTTGAAGGGGTTATTTGAGATGATGGTTAATACGACGGCGCGGTTGGTGGAGCGTGATGGGCGGCCGCGGAGATTGGGGAATTTGAAGTTTATGGTGTCGCTGAAGGGGAAGTTGGAGAGTCCGTATAGTGCGTTTGATGAGGCGACGTGTGAGGCGGCGGTGATTCCCTCGTTGATGAAGGGGTGGGAGCGGAAGATTGATCCGCGGGAGGTGGATATTGACAATGTGAAGATTGGCAAGCGTGTGAGGTTGATGCCGATGGTGGGGACGGTTGGGGAGCGTCAGTGGGGGCGCGGCGATAAGTTGCTGTTGAATGGTGAGAACATTCAGTTGATTGAGGGGGATTCGGTGACGGTGAAATGGATGGAAGGTGAGGAAGAGAAAAGTGCCGCGCTGGAGGTTGAGAGTACGGTGCCGCGGATGACGGTGTTGAAGTGGCCGAAGGAATTGGATGGCGTGGCGGCGGGGACGATGATTGAATTGGTGTGGAAGTCGCGCGGCGGAATTGTGGATGGGGTTTGGCAGACGAGGTATCGGAAGTTGACGCTGGTGGAGAAGGCGTAGAGCGCGGCGGATTTTGTAGAGGGGGGATTGAATTGTGGCGCGGAATATGGTATAATATGTGGCGTCTTCTGAAGCAAAGGAAGGTACACACAAATGAATCGAAAAGAGTTTATACAAGAAAGCGTTGCGTTTGCCGCGGTGAGTTTCGTTTCGACGGCGTGCGCAAAGGATCCATCTACCATTTCAAAGAAAGGTCAGGCAATGAAAGTTACAACCAGCAAGGATAAAGTTTTGATTGTTTATTTTTCGCGGAGCGGGAATACGCGGTATGCGGCGAATGCGTTCGCGAAGGATTTGGGCGGCGTGAAGGTTGTGGAGATCAAGGCGGCGAAGGCGTATGCGGCGGATTATGATGCGTGTTGTGATGAGGCGCAGCCGGAGTGTCGGGCGGGGACGCTCAGGCCGATTCAAAAGATTGAGGGACTGGATGTGAGCGCGTATGATGTTGTTTTGGTGGGGACGCCGAATTGGTGGGGGACGATGGCGCCGCCTGTGCGGACGTGGGTGAGCGAGAATGCCGCGGCGTTGAAGAAGGTGAAGGGCGTGGGGCTTTTCCAGACGCATGGCGGTGGCGGATTGCAGAATTGTGGACGTGATTTTGGTGCGCTTGTGGAAGGTGGAAATGTGTTTGTGGCGAAGGCGTTCTTGGGTGCGACGATCAAGGTCGGCAAGGGGTTCAAGGACTTTGTCGCGGAGCGTGTTGAGATTGCGGGGGCGTGATGAGAGCGCGGCAGATTTTTGCGGCAGGTTTTATTTTGATAGGAGGAATGGCGATGGCGTTGACGGAGAAGGATGCGGCGTTGTGTGATGTGGCGGCATCGGGGGCGCGCGGCAATTTGGGGGCGCTTGAGATGGCGTATGCGCGGGCGTATGGTGAAGGTTGGACGACGCGCGAATTGAAAGAGGTGGCGGTGCAGTTGTATGCGTATTGCGGGTTTCCGAGGGCGTTGAATGCGCTTGGGGTTTTGCAACGTGTGGCGCCAGAAGGGGAGAAGGGTGTGGATGGGTATAATCCGTCGCGGCCAGATGGGGAGTCGCTTGTGCGGGGCAAGGCGAATCAGACGAAGTTGTGTGGGCGCGAAGTGGGAGGGGCGTTTTTTGAGTGGTGTCCGGCGATAGATGATTATTTGAAGGCGCATTTGTTTGGTGATATATTTGGTCGGGATGCGCTTGGGTGGAAGACGCGTGAGATGGCGACGGTGGCGGCGCTCGCGGCCCTTGGGAATGTGAAGCCGCAGCTCGAGGCGCACATTGGGATTGCGAAGCACAATGGTGTGAGCGAGGAGGATATCGCGGCAATTTTGAAGGTAGCGACGACGGAGGATGATGTGAGTGCGTTTCCTGCGGGCGCGCCGAATGTGCGGTATCAGCAGTATTTTAGTGGGCGGTGTTGGCTTGCGGCGTTGAGCAAGAATGAAAAGACGACGGGCGTGCCGATTCATAATGTGACGTTTGAGCCAGGGTGTCGGAACAATTGGCATGCGCATACGGGCGGGCAGATTTTGGTGTGCGTGGGCGGTGAAGGTTGGTATCAGGCGCGCGGCGAAAAGGCGAAGAAGTTGATGCCGGGGATGGTTGTTGAGATTCCGCCGAATGTGGAGCATTGGCATGGGGCTGGACCGAAGACGTGGTTTGCACATTTGTCGATTGAGTGTCATCCCGAGACGAATAAGAACACGTGGCTTGAGAGAGTGAGCGATGAGGATTATGCCGCGGCAACGAAGGAGAAGTGAGATTTAGGGAATGGGCTTTCTTGATTATATTCCGTGGCATGATGAGACGTACCTTGTCGAGTTGGGGCGGCAGTTTTTGTGCGGGGGCGATGCGACGACGACGCTTTTGAATCCAGATGGCACGCCGATGATGCCGCTCTTTTATTTGGGCCCGTGTTTGCAGGAGTTGGCGTATCGGGCGTTTGGTGTGTGGGGCGTGAGGTTGAGTCCGTTTGTGGGGCTTGTCGTGATGGGGCTTTTGTTTCGGTTGTTTGTGGAGCGCACGACGGCGCTCAAGCGATTGGAACTTAATTTGTTGATGGTGCTTGCGATGACGGTGCCGTTGTGTTTTCAAAGTGCCGCGCTGGCGAGGTTGGATACGTGGTCGCTTGCATTTGTTTTTGCCGCGCTGGTGTGTTTGGTTGGGAATGAGAAGGGGATTGGGCATTTGATTGGCGCGGCGGTGTGCGCGGCGGTTTCTGTATTTATGTGGCCGACGGCGGGGATTTTGTTGCCGCTTTATTTGGTTGTTGGATTTCGGTCGCGTGCGGAAGCTCGTGGGATGATTTTATTTTGTTTGTTTGGGCTGGCGGCGGTGGCGATTTTGTGTGTGCCGCTTGTGTGGAATTGGTCGGTTGTGATGCACGCGTTTGCGGGGCATTGTGATGATAGTTTTCATCGGTTGGATTTGCTTTCGATTGTGATGCCGTTTGTTGGGGAAGTTGTGCGGGCACCGTTTTTATTGGGCTTGGCGGCGGTTGGTTTTGTGAGTTGGATGATGCGGCGCGCGTGGGGGATGATTGCGGCATTTGTATTTTCGCTTGGGGCGTCTATTGTGATGACGCCGCATTTGTTTCGGATTGTTTTTTTGACGCCGTTTATTTTGTTGATGTGTGCGGAGGCGATGGAAAGGTGCAAGGCGCGGAAAATGTGCCGCGGGGCGTTGTGGTGCGCGGTTGTGTACGGGCTTTTGGCGGGGCCGATTTTGACGCCGTTTGTGAAGCATCCGACGTTGGAGGCGGGGCTGAAGGGGGAGTTGGAAGCGGCGGTGGGGCGTGGGCCGCGGCGTGTTTTTGCGGTGGATCGCGCGGCGTATTATATTGGGCGTGAGCTTGGTTGGGCGCAGTTTGGTTATGCCGCGCCAAGTACTAATGGAAACTCAAAATTGAATGAGCCGCTTCTTGAAGAGGCGGATGTTGTGATTACGCAAGACTACGACAAGTATGTGCCGACTCAACAATGCGCATCGCTGTTTGTTTTGTTTTGCAAGTATGTATTGGAGGCGGCGCGCGCGGAAGAGGATGTGCCGATGGATGAGAAGTCGAGGGCCGCGCGATTTGGAAGTACGCACACGACTATTTGGCGCGATGAGATTCAACTGCCGGGCTTTGTGGAGGCGGCGCATGTGGGCGTTGTTCATGCTTTTGTTCGAGAGCGGAAAAAATGAAAGTAATCTCACGCTATCAAACGCCGGAGGGGATGGATGATTTGATGTTGTCCAGCGATGGGGAGGTTTTGACGGGCGTGTGGTTTGAGGGGTCGCGAGATGAGAAGAAGCACGCGGCAGATTTTGTAGAGAAGGAGTTGCCGATTTTTCGTGAAGCGGCGGCGTGGCTGGATGCGTATTTTGCGGGGGATTTGAGAGCGAGGAAAGTGCCGCGGTATAGGTTGGAGAATGTGACGGCGTTTCGTCAGGCGGTTAGTGATGAGATGGTGAAGATTCCGTTTGGGGAGGTTGTGACGTATGGCGAGATTGCGAAGAGAATTGCCGCGGCGCGTGGGGTGGAGAGGATGTCGGCGCAGGCGGTGGGCGGGGCGGTTGGGTGGAATCCGATTTGCATTTTGATTCCGTGTCATCGTGTGGTTGGGGCGGGCGGCGCGATGGTTGGGTATGGCGGCGGGATTAGGAATAAGGTTGCGTTACTTGAGCATGAAGAAAAGGTTTTACAAAGGAGAAACAAATGAGTAGCAAAAAGAAGGTGTTGATTATTTCGTCCTCGTTTAGGCCGAATTCGAATTCACATGCGTTGTGCGAAGAGGTGGCGAAGGGCGTGGAAGCGGCGGGAGGCGAGGCGCAGTTGGTGCGGCTTCTCGGTAAGAAGATTGGCTTTTGCACGGGGTGTTATGCGTGCCAAAAGTTGCATCATTGCGTGCAGCAGGATGACGCGAATGAAATCTGCCGCGCGATGTGCGAGGCCGATGCCGTTGTTTTTGGAACGCCTGTTTATTACTTCACGATTTGCGCGCAGTTGAAGGCGGTGTTGGATCGGTCCGTTCAATTTTGGCCGGAGCCGAAAGGTAAGCCGTATTACGTTGTGGCGACGATGGCGGAGAATGATTCGTTCAAGAATGTTTTGGCCGCGGTGCAAGGGTATATGGATTGCTTTGATGGGGCGCAGATTGCGGGGTCGGTTTTGGCGACGGAGGTGTATGAACAGGGCGCAGTGAAGGGAACCAAGTTCATGCAAGAGGCGTTTGAGCTGGGAAAGAAAATTGTCGCGGGGTAAGCGCGGCAGTTTTTAGGGGGAGAAAATGGTCGCGCGCGCGGGTTTCTTTGGGCGGGGGACTGGGTTTTTATGGTCTGATTCAGGCTTAGCTAAGGGAAAGTAGCGTGATGGTTTGTGAAAAGCATCTAGATACTTTGTTAAAACCATCTAGATGCTTTTTGCAAAGTATCTAGATACTTTATCTCGTTCGTAGGCAAAACGTACTAAAGAAAGGCTGGGATTGTACCATCTTTGCTGGGGGAGCGTACCATTTTGGTCGGGGGATTTGATTTCTTTCGCAGGGAGGGAAAGTGCCGCGGATCAGGATTTTGTGAAAATTTTTTGCTGAGATGGGTTGAATTGTGTGCGGAAATATGGTATAATATACGGTTCTAAGTCAAGATTAGGTATTAGTCTAGAAAAGAGAAACAGAAGAAATGAATACGATTACATTTGGTCAAGCGTGGGAATATGGCGGCGCATTGATGTGGGTATTGGCGGTATTTTCCGTCTTTGCTCTTGCCGTCATGATTTATTTGTGGTTTGCGCAGTCGCGGTGGATATTCTTCCCGATGGCGCAGAAGAAGCTGGAAGCGGCGCGAGACAAGGCTGCGGAAGGTGGGCGGATTGCGGCGCGTGCGAATGCCGCGGTGGATTGGCTGGCGGATATTGCTGCGATTGCGCCGTTGGTGGGATTGCTCGGGACGGTTTTGGGTATGTTTGAAGCGTTTGGCGGGATTGCGAGCGATGTGGCGGCGGGTGCGAAGCCGGTCGTGTTGGCGCAGGGCATGTCGAAGGCGATTGTGACGACGATTTTTGGATTGGTTGTTGCGATTCCGTCTTTGGTGGCGTATGCATTTTTCCGTCGGCGCGCGGCGAAGCGAGTGGCCGAATTGGAGGAGGCGTTTGAATGAAGTTTAAGGTCGAGACGAAGAGTCGCGCGCCGGTACTTGCATTGACGTCGATGCTGGATGTCATATTTCTGTTGTTGTGTTTTTTTGTGACGTCGAGTGTGTTCTCGCAATGGGAGAATGAGATTTCGATTCAATTGCCGAATGCGGCGACGGCGGATGAACCCGAGCGTTTGCCGGGTGAGATTATTATCAATTTGAGCGCGGATGGTGTTGTGAGTGTGAATGGGCGGACGTTGAGTTTAGGGGAATTGCAAGAGCGCATTGGGAAGGTGGCGGAATGTTTTCCGGGGCAGCCTGTGATTATTCGGGCAGATCGTGAGACGCAATACAATGAGCTTGTGCAAGTGATTGATACGTGCCGGAAGGCGAATGTGTGGAATTTTTCGCTCGCGACGAAGGCGGGCGGGGAAGAATAAAATAAAAGGATAAAAGAGGAATACGAAAATGTTGAATTGGATGGATAGTTTGAAGGGTCGTTCGTTGATGCGTTTGGCATCGTTTACGGACGAGGAGATGCTGAATTTGGTGGATTTGGCGGAGCAGTTGAAGGCGCGGCGGAAGGCGGGTGTGCGCGGTGATTTGTTGCACCGTAAGAACATTGCGCTCATTTTTGAGAAGTCGTCGACGCGGACGCGGAACAGTTCGATTATTGCCGCGCGGGATGAAGGCGGCGGTGCGGAATATCTGACGCGGCCGGATATTCACTTTGGGAAGAAAGAGTCGGTGAAGGATACGGCGCGGGTGTTGGGGCGTATTTATGATGGGATTTTGTTCCGCGGCTTTTCGCAGAAGACATGCGAGGAGTTGGCGCAGTATTCTGGCGTGCCGGTGTGGAATGGGCTCACCGATGATTATCACCCGACGCAGATTTTGGCGGATTTGTTGACGGTGAAGGAGACGTTTGGGGATTTGAAGGATTGCACGATTGCGTATGTGGGCGATGGGCGGAACAATGTTGCGAACTCGCTGATGATGGGTTGTGCGAAGGCGGGGATTCGGTACATTTGCTGCACGCCGAAAGAGCTGTGGCCAGATGAAAAGATTTTGGCTGAGGCGGAAGGTGTGGCGAAGAAGAATGGTGTGGATATTCGCGTGTTTGATGATCCTGTGAAAGGTGTGAAGGGCGCGAATGTGTTGTATACGGACGTGTGGGTTTCGATGGGTGAGGAAGCGAAGACGGCGGAGCGCATCAAGCTTTTGCGGCCGTACCAAATCAATATGGATTTGATGCGTGCGACGGGCAACATTGATGGGAAGTTGATGTTCCTTCATTGTTTGCCAGCGTTTCATGATTTCAATACGGAAGTTACGAAAGAATCGGGCGCATTGGAAGTGACGGACGAAGTTTTTGAATCGAAGTATTCGAAGGTTTTCGATGAGTCTGAGAACCGGATGCACACGATTAAGGCGTTGTTTGTCTCGGCCTTGTGTGATCGCGCGAGCATCTAAGCGGGGTTGGTAAAAAGTGCCGCGGATGAAAGCGCGGCAAAACAAAGGGCGCGGCAAATTTGCCGCGCCTTGTGTTTATTTCAAAACGAGAAGGGGATTAGTCCTTCACGCCGCCGAAGCGGTCCGCGTCCTTGATATTGGGCTCGGTTTCGCTGAAGTCGTAATCTTTGCCTGGCATGATGGCATTCAAGAAAATGCCAATCAGGGCGCCGACGGCGAGGCCCGAGAGCGAAAGTTTGACGCTGCCAAAATTGAAGCTAATCGCACCCGCCTTGGAGAAGCTGATGCCCAAGGTGCAGACAATCGAGATCGCGCAAATGAGCATGTTGCGGGGCTTGGAGAAGTCGACCTGATGTTCGACGAGGTTGCGGACGCCGACCGCGGAAATCATACCGTAGAGGACGAACGAAACGCCGCCGATGGTGGCCGTCGGGAGGGTCGTGATGACCGCGGCAAATTTCGGGCAGAAAGCGAGGATGATCGCAAGAACTGCCGCGATGCGAATGACGCGCGGATCGTAGACTTTCGAGAGCGAAAGGACGCCCGTGTTTTCACCATAGGTCGTGTTCGCCGGCGCGCCGAAAACTGCCGCGAGGGAGGTCGCAAGACCATCGCCAAGGAGCGTGCGGTGGAGGCCTGGGTTCGCGAAGAAGTTGCGCTTGACGGTGGAGCTAATCGCGGAAATATCGCCGACGTGTTCCATCATGGTGGCGGCGGCGAGCGGCGCGACGATGAGGATGGAGCTGACGATGCGGCCGATATTATCGCTGGTGTGGGCGAGGATCGGGAAGACCGTTTCGTTCCAATGGAATGGGAGACCGACCCAAGGTGCCGCGGCAATATGCGAGAAGTCGATCGCAGGGCCCCAGCCTGCGACGTTACCATAAAGGAATGCCGCGAGGTAGCTCGCAAAGACGCCAATCAGAATCGGGACAATTTTGATCATGCCCTTGCCAAAGATGGAGGCGAGGACGACCGCGATGATGCCGGCGATGGCGACAGGCCAGCAGGTCGAGGCGCTATTGACCGCGACCGGCGAAAGGACGAGGCCGATGCCGATGATGATTGGGCCTGTCACGACGGGCGGGAAGAAGCGCATGACACGCTTGACGCCGACTGCCTTCACGATCGCGGCAAAAATCACATAGATGAAACCCGCGACAATGACGCCAACGGAGGCGTAGGCGAGGAGGTCCGTCTTCGTGAGGTTTTCCCAGCCTGTCTTACCTTCCATCGCCGTCAAAGCAAAGTAGCCCGCGAGGAACGCAAAGGACGAACCAAGGAAGGCTGGCACGATGCGCTTCGTGAGGAAGTGGAATAGGAGTGTGCCCGTACCCGCGAAAAGCAAGGTCGAGGAAACGGAAAGACCCGTCAAGAGTGGGACGAGAACCGTCGCGCCAAACATGGCGAAAAGGTGCTGCACACCGAGGATGCCCATTTTGGGAATACCAAGCGTGCGCGCATCGTAAACGGCTTCTGCCGCGGGCTTTGGTTGAACTTCTTGTGACATGATTTAGTCCTTATGAGTTAGTTGGATGAAATTAATTCTTCTGTGCGACGGTGACGTCCATCTTCGGGACTGGGACGTCAATGCCCGCACGTGCGAAGGCTTCCTTGACGGCTTGATTTGCCGCGAAAAGAACGTCCCAATAATCCGCATTAGCAGACCAACCACGAACAGTGAGCGAGACGGAGCCTGCGCCGAGGGCCGTAATTTCGGCGATTGGAGCAGGGCTTGCCAGCATCTTCGGGACGGCCGCGAACGCGGCGATGGCGGTCTTGCGTGCGAGGGCGACGTCTGTACCATAGGTGATGGCGCAGTTGACGTCGACGCGGCGCGTATCAAGCGCGGAGTAGTTCGTTATGGGCGAGCCCCAGGCCGTTTTGTTGGGGATTGTGACGCGGCGGTTATCGGCGGTCGCGAGTGTGACAGCCATCATATCGAGGGCCGTGACGGTGCCTTCAAGCCCCGCAACGGTCACGTAATCGCCCACTTTGAATGGTTCATTGATGGCGATCATAAGGCCGCTTGCCAAGCTACCGAGGGATTCCTGAAAGGCGAAGCCCAAGATGAAGCCGGTAACGCCGAGGCCTGCAATGAGTGGCCCAACGTTGACGCCAAGCTTGCTGAGAATGATGATTGCGAGGAATGCCCAGGCCGTCTTGACGAGGACGGAGACGATGAAGCGCGAGGCGAGGGCGTGGCGACCGTCGGGGCGAATCAACATCTTCGTGAGGACCTTGTTGAGAATGCGAATAAGGACGATGCCGACGAGCAAAATGATGATCGCGGCGAGGACATCCATCGCATAGGAAACGCCTGTTGTGGCGAGCCAACTCATGATTTGGTTGGCGATATTGGCTGCTTGTTCTTTCATATGTTATGCTTTCTTTGAGTGTGATAAGAGATGGAAGAAGAGCGCGGCAAAAGTGCCGCGCTCCCGTTTGAATTACATCAATGCGTACTTGGCAATAAAGATGATTGTCAAGATATACATGATCCAGTGAATGCGCTTGAAGTTGCCCGCGAACGCGTTGATGAGCGTATAGGAAATCACGCCGGTCATGATGCCGTCCGAAATCGAGTAGCTGAACGGCATATCAACGATCGCGAGGAACGCTGGGATCGCCTCGCCCGGGTCGGACCAGTCGATCTTGGCGCACGAGGAGAGCATCATGTAGCCGACGATGATCAGCGCCGGGGCCGTTGCGAAGCCGGGGATTGCGAGGAAGATCGGCGCGAAGAGGATCGCGAGGGCGAAGAGCGCCGCGCTCGTCACGGCCGTGAGGCCCGTGCGGCCGCCCGCCATCACGCCCGAGGCGGACTCGACGTAGGTCGTCGTCGTGGACGAGCCGAACAACGCGCCGACCGAGGTCGCGATCGCGTCCGCGCACAGCGCGCCCGAGACGCGCGGGAGCTTGCCGTCCTTGTCGAGGAAGCCGCCCTTCATCGAGACGCCGATCAGCGTCCCGAGCGTGTCGAAGAGGTCGACGAAGAAGAACGCGAACATGACGACGAAGAAGTCGAGCGACTCGACGAGCGCCCAGCCCGAGCCGGTGACCGTGCCATGCACCTTGTGCGTCCAGGTCTCCGGGGAGAAGAACGCGCCGACCGTCTGGTCGAACTCCCTGAAGTGCTGCACGAAACCGTCGAGCGTGATGTTCGGATAGAGCGAGAAGTAGCCGTGCGCCGGATCCGGCATGTAGACGCCCACCGCCTGGAAGAACATGCCGAGCACCCACGTCGCGAGAATGCCGAAGAGGATCGCGCCCTTCAGGTGGTGCACGAGCAGGAAGGCGGTGATGAGCGTGCCGGCGCACGTGAGGATCGAGCAGATGCCGTTCGTCGCGAACGGGACTTGCGAGTAGTGGACCATCGAGACGAGCGTCGCCTGGTTGTCGACGATGATGCCGGCGGTCTTCATCGCGACGAGGCAGATGAAGAGGCCGATGCCGGCCGCGACCGCGCTCTTGAGCGAGAGCGGGATCGCGTTGAAGATCGACTCGCGCACGGGCGTGAGCGAGAGCGCGAGGAAGAGGAGACCCTCGACGAACACCGCGAGCAGCGCGAACTGCCAGCTGTAGCCCATGTTCAGGACGACCGTGTAGGTGAAGAACGCGTTGAGGCCCATGCCCGGCGCCAGCACGAACGGATAGTTCGACATGAATGCCATGAGGAGCGTGCCAACGACCGCGGCGAGGCACGTCGCGACAAATACGCCGCCCCTCGGGATGCCCGCGTTCGACAGGATGTCGGGGTTCACAGCGAGGATGTACGCCATCGTCATGAACGTCGTAATGCCCGCGACGATTTCCGTCTTGACGGTTGAATTCGCCGCTTTAATCTTGAATAGTTTCTCTAACATAGTTTTTAGTTTTAGTGGTTAGTGGTTTTATTAAAGTGTTCCAAAGATACGGTCGCCCGCATCACCCAAGCCCGGCACAATGTAGAAGTGCGAATTGAGCCGTTCATCAAGTGCCGCGGTAAAGACAGGTACATCTGGGTGCATGGCCTCAAACTTTTCAATGCCTTCCGGCGCCGCAATCAGGTTCAACGACTTAATCCGCTTATAGCCCAACTTCTTCAACTGCGACACGGCATCGCACGCACTCCCGCCCGTCGCAAGCATCGGGTCAATCACAAGCGCCAGCTCCTCGCCTTTCGCTGGTGGCACCTTCGCATAATACGGAATCGGTTCCGCCGTAATCTCATTTCTCTGCATCCCCAAAATGCCCACCTTCGCATACGGCAGCACATCCAACATCGCATTGAGCATCCCCATGCCCGCGCGCAAAATCGGCACCAGCACAATCTTATCATCCACAACCGCGCCCGTCGTCTTCGCCACCGGCGTCACCACATCCATCGGCCGCGTCCGCACATCCTTCAACGCTTCATACGCGAGAAACGTCGTCACTTCATTGACGAGTTCGCGAAACAATTTCGGTGGCGTCGCCTGTTCGCGCATCATCGTGACGCGATGCGTAATCAGCGGATGATTCATTACAGTATGCATACTTCAATATCTCCTTAAATCTTTTCAACCTTACCGAGGAACAGTTTCAAGCGCTCAGACTTCGGCGCACCAAAAATCTCTTTCGGCGTCCCTTCCTCCGCAATGTGCCCGCCCTCCAAAAACAAAACGCGCGTCGCAACATCCCGCGCAAAACGCATCTCGTGCGTGACAACGACCATCGTCATCCCATGCTGCGCAAGGTTCTTCATCACGTCCAACACTTCCCCGACCATCTCTGGGTCAAGCGCCGACGTCGGTTCATCAAACAACATCATCTGCGGCTCCATCGCCAGCGACCGCACAATCGCAACACGCTGCTTCTGCCCGCCCGAAAGCTGCTGCGGATAACAATGTACCTTATCCGGCAACCCCACGAGTTCCAGCAATTCCATCGCCTTCTTTTCTGCCGCGGCCTTCGGCGTGCCACGCACCAATTGCGGCGCCAGCGTGATGTTATCCAAGATCGTCAAATGCGGAAACAAATTGAAATGCTGAAACACCATCCCCATCTCAGAACGAATGTTGTTCTTCTCTTTTTCAGAAGCCTCCACAATATTCGTCCCCTCGAAAATGATCTTACCTTCCGTCGGCGTGTCCAGCAAATTCATGCACCGCAAAAACGTGGACTTACCTCCGCCCGACGGCCCAATCATCACCACCACCTCACCGCGGCGAATTTCCGTACTAATCCCTTTCAGAACTTCAAGCTTGCCAAAGTTCTTTTTCAGGTTCTCAATCTTAAGCAATGTTTCTGCCATCTTATCCCCTTACGAATCGTTGTGCACCGGGTCCGCACCCGTCTGCCGCAAATGCCGCTCCAACTTCCCTAGAAGCCACGTGAACGTCATCACCATCACCAAATAAATCCCCGCCACCGTCAAGTACGGCAAATACACCGAGTACGTCTGACTGCGAATAATATCGCCACCCTTCGCCAAATCTATCAGCGCAATGTACCCCACAATGGACGTGTCCTTCATCAACACAATAAACTCATTCCCCAGCGCCGGCAACACATTCCTCACCGCTTGCGGCAAAATCACCCGCACCATCGCCTTCCAATACGACAGCCCCAATGCCCGCGCCGCCTCCATCTGCCCCGCATCAATCGACACAATCCCCGCACGAATAATCTCCGCCTGATACGCCCCCGAATTAATCCCAAACGCCAATATCGCAATTAGCACCTTTGAATCTACCGACCGCAAAATAATGTAGTACGTAATCAGCAGCTGAACGACCATCGGCGTCCCGCGAATAATCGTCAAGTACGCCTTCGAAATCACATTCAGAATCGGAAAGTACCCATACTTATCATGCGATGACCGTATGACCGCAACCAAAAAACCAATCGCCAGCCCCACCACAATCGCCGCCAGCGCGACTTCCAACGTGACACCCAAGCCCTGCAGCAAGTACTCATACCTGCCGTTCTTGATGAAGCACAGTTGGAAGTCGTCTAGAAAACTCTGTATCATTACCTAACTTACTTCGCTTCCTTCAGCTTGTCCGATTCTTCCACGAACTGCGCCTTCCACTCCGCGAGCTTCCCGTTCGCCTTCAGCTCCGTAATCACTTCATTAATCGCCGCGAGCAATTCCGGCCGACCCTTCTGAATCGCCACCGCATATTCCTCGCTCGTGATGAAGTCGCTCATCGCCAAGTCCGCCTCATCGTGTACACAGTTCTTCGCCGGCTCAATATCCGCAATCACCGCATCCACGCGCCCAGCCTTCAACGCCGCACATGCTTCCGCCGGCGAACGCATCCGCTCCGGCTCCTGCTTCAACGTCTCCGCGACATAAATCTCGCTCGTCGTCCCACCTTGCACCCCGACGCGCTTACCCTTCAACGACTCGCCCGTCAAATACGGCGCCGCCTTCTTGTAAATAATCACGATCCCCGTCTTCTCATACGGAATCGAGAAGTCCACATTTTTCTTGCGGTCTTCCGTAATCGTAATCCCCGCCGCGGCAATATCCGCCTTGCCAGAAATCAACGCCGGAATCACAGAATCAAAGTCAACCGACTCCACCTTGAATTCCTTGCCCAACTTCGCCGCGATCGCCTTGCACAATTCTACGTCAAGGCCTACCACCTCTTGCCCACGCAAGAATTCATACGGAGGGAACGTCGCCTCTGTAATCATCTTAATGGACGCATCTTCCTTCGGTGCGCAACCGCACAGACTAACCGCCGCAAGCGCGGCAAACATCAACTTCTTCATTTACTAGTTTCTCCTATCTTGTTATTTACTACCTTTGTTACTAAATGTTGTATAAATCCATTTGAGGCCGCCCCAAACAGCCGCCCCGACGCCAATGTACGCCGCCAGCACCCGCGTCACAAGCGAATGCCCCAACTGCAAAAACGTCAAATCCGTCATCGCCGCCAACCACACCATCACCAGCGCCAAATTCACAATCAAAATGACGACCCACGAAAAAATCCGCCCGTACAACTTCACATCCGGCTGCCTCTGCGTCAACGTCTCGAGCGTAAACAAAACATGAAACGCCCACGTGAACCCTATCAAAAACATCCACATCGGCAAGTACGGTAACGGCCTCAAAAACGCATACGTAATCAATCCTACCACAATCACCACAAACGTATAGAAGGGGAAGAAATACGGCGCCAACGTAATCAACATGTTCGACTTCGTCAACTTCACACTCCCGCCCGACGCGCTCACCCGCACATCCGATGGCCGCGCACCAAACATCAAGCCCCACATCGCATGCGTCAACTCATGCCCAAGGACATACATCCGCACCGGATGCGTCAACGTCATCCACGCCAACGCAAACGCCCCCATCCCACCTAAGAGCGCAATCGATTCCGCACTAAACCCCTCCGTCGAATGTGCCGCCACCATCAACGAATCCACCAACGCGCGGCAAATCCCCCAACACGCTGGAACAAGCGCAATCCCAATCAGCATTCGCAGAAAATTCGCCATCACTTCTCTTCGTCCTCCTTCTCAAATTGAAAGACGAATTCCCCAGTAAATACACGCCGATTCTGCCGCGCCAATTGTTCCACAAAATCCCGATCCTTCCGAAACCTCTCCCGATTCTCCTGCAAATGCGCAATCTCTCGCTTCTTCTCTTCAATGCTGAAATCAAGCTCTTTCGCCTGAACTCGAAAATCCCGTGAGCGCTTAAAATTAGGCCATGCCAAGGCCACGCCGAATACAATAATGCAAACGACGAGCCCAAAGGTCAGATATGGTGTCACCTTCTTTATGCGCCAACTCACGCTCATGCCGTATATTATACCATATTTACGCCCAAAAAGATAGTACCAAATCCTAAAAAAAAACTAAAAAAAGGGTATTGACATTTGGTCTGAAATATGAGATACTATACGCCCGTTCACGGTAACAAGTGGATGCAGCCCTAAAAAGGTTGGAAGGATTAGCAAAAATGAAGATCAAAAATGCCGCGAAAGGCGCGACCAAAAAGGTCGTTACAACAAAGAAGACGGTCGTCAAGACCGCCGCGAAAAAAGTCGCAAAAGTCGCCGACACCAAAAAGTCGGTGACCTTCACGCTCCATGCCGAAAAGGGCAAAGCCGTCTATGTGGCCGGTCAGTTCAATGAATGGGACCCGACCGCCAAGGCAATGGCCTATAAGGCTAAGGAAGGTGTCTATACGGCCACCATCAAGCTCGCGCCAGGTACGTATGAATATAAGTACGTCATCGATGGCGCCTGGTGCGCCGACCCCGAAAATGTCGAAGCGGTCCCAAATGACCAGGGTACCTTCAACTCGGTGATCACCGTCAAGTAAGACGGCCGACCCCGACGTTCTATACTTTTGGTTTTTTAGTTATTTTTCATTTGATTACTATCGAAAGAGGTGCACTCCGAGTGGAGAGCATCTCTTTCTCTTCTTATTGTCCGCGGCATTTTTTGTTGGCGCGAGGCCCCACTTTATCTTCGTGGGTCGGTTTTTCGAAGACGGCTTGGGTAAGTTCTGCCTATTGCTTTGAGGTTGCGCCTTTACTTTGAGGGGGTGGGATTAAAAAAGGGGGTTTTCGGGGGGTGAAAAACCCCCTTTTTGGGGGGTCGAAAAGGGGGTTTTTGGGGGTACGAAAAGGGGGTTTTTAAAAGTGCCGCGGGGAGAGCCGGACGCGAGTAGAAGATTCGATGAATACATCTAAGGACCAATCCCTCCCCTAAGGTCCAATCTCTCCCCCCTAAAAAGGGACTGTACATTGCACTCAGGCAAAAAAAGTTCCAAAATCTTTCAAATCT
>CAVGIZ010000003.1:0-29058 GCA_963629255.1 Anaerovoracaceae bacterium | reverse complement strand
TCCACATTTCATGAAAAGTGGATTGGGTGGGGTTGGTCGTGTGGAGCGGGTAGAACGTTTTGGAGGGGGATTGATTTAGCCGTGTAGAACATAAAGATTGGGTCGGGTAGGCTTTGGGGACGGAAACAATGATTGGGGCAATTAGGTGGGTTTTGTGGGGAAAGGGGGTTTGAGGGGGGGCGGAATTTTGCCGCGGAAAAATTCTTAAATAGGGGGTTGAAGGTTGGGGTCAAATATGCTATAATATATGTCTAGCACGCGGCGAAGGTGTTAGATGGTGAGATCATTCGGGTCTCCGCATTCTTGGAAGTGTGCAAAAGAGGCGTATAAATGAAGCGTTCAGACGTTGACAAGGTTTTGATTATTGGTTCGGGTCCAATTGTGATTGGGCAGGCGTGCGAGTTTGACTACTCGGGGACGCAGGCGTGCAAGGCGTTGCGTGCGTGTGGGTACAAGGTTGTTTTGGTGAATTCGAATCCTGCGACGATTATGACGGATCCGGTGATGGCGGATGCGACGTACATTGAGCCATTGAATGAAGCGCGGCTGGAGCAGATTATTGCGAAGGAGCGGCCGGATGCGATTTTGCCGAACTTGGGTGGTCAGACGGGATTGAACTTGTCGATGGAGTTGGCGAAGAAGGGGATTTTGGACAAGTACAATGTGAAGGTGATTGGGGTTAATTTGGATGCGATTGAGCGCGGGGAAGATCGAGAGGTTTTCAAGAAGACGATGCAGGAGTTGGGGATTGAGACGCCGCGGTCTGGGATTGTGCATACGGTTGAGGCGGCGGTTGAATTGGTGGAGAAGGAGATTGGGTATCCGGTGGTGGTGCGGCCTGCGTACACGATGGGTGGTGCAGGCGGTGGGTTCTGCTACAATGTGGAGGAGTTGCGGACGATTTGCGCGAGAGGGCTGGATGCTTCGTTGACGCATCAGTGTTTGATTGAAGAGTCGATTTTGAATTGGGAAGAGTTGGAAGTTGAGGTGGTGCGGGACGCGAAGAATCAGATGATTGCGATTTGCTTCATCGAGAATATTGACGCGGTGGGGGTGCACACGGGTGATAGTTATTGCGCGGCACCTTTCCTGACGATTGACAAGGAGTTGGAGAAGCGCTTGCAGGATATGGCGTTTCGGATTGTGGAGGCGATTGGCGTTATTGGCGGGACGAATGTGCAGTTCGCGCATGACCCGAAGACGGGGCGGGTTGTGATTATTGAGATTAATCCGCGGACGAGCCGTTCGTCGGCGTTGGCGTCGAAGGCGACGGGCTTTCCGATTGCGCTTGTGTCGGCGAAGTTGGCGGCGGGGATGACGCTTGATGAGATTCCGTATTGGCGTGATGGGACATTGGAGAAGTACACGCCGTCGGGGGATTACATTGTATTGAAGTTTGCGCGTTGGGCGTTTGAGAAGTTCCGCGGGGTGGAGGATCGTTTGGGGACGCAGATGAAGGCTGTGGGCGAGGTGATGAGCATTGGCAAGACGTACAAGGAGACGTTCCAGAAGGCGATTCGAGCGTTGGAGCGTGGGCGTGCGGGATTGGGTTTTGTGAAGGACTTCCATGAGAAGACGTTGGATGAACTTTTGAAGATGCTGTCGGTGCCGAATTCGGAGCGTCACTTCCAGATGTATGAGGCGTTGAGGAAGGGAGCGACGAACGAGCAGATTTTTGTGCGCACGGGCGTGAAGGGGTACTTCGTGGATCAGATGCGCGAGCTTGTTCAGGAGGAGGAGCAGATCCTTTTGCACAAGGGTGGGTTCTTGCCGGATGACCAATTGATTCAGGCGAAGAAGGATGGATTCTCGGACAAGTATTTGGCGCAGTTGTTGGGCGTGAGCGAGAAGGATATTCGCGCGCAGCGGACGGGGCTTGGTTGCGTGGAGACGTGGCATAAGGTGCCAGTTTCGGGCGTGGAGAATCAGGCGTATTATTATTCGTCGTACAATGGGTCGGCGAATGAGGTGCCGGTTTCAGACAAGCGCAAGAAGGTGATGATTTTGGGTGGCGGGCCGAACCGTATTGGGCAGGGCATTGAGTTTGACTATTGCTGCTGCCACGCGGCGATGGCGATGCGCGAGATGGGTTATGAGACGATCATTGTGAACTGCAATCCGGAGACGGTTTCGACGGACTATGATACGTCGGACAAGCTTTATTTCGAGCCGGTGACGGTTGAGGACGTGTTGCAGATTTACAACCTTGAAAAGCCGGAAGGCATCATCGTGCAGTTTGGTGGGCAGACGCCGCTCAACATTGCGCGTGGATTGCAGGAGGCGGGGTGCCGCATTTTGGGGACGTCGGTTGATTCGATTGATGACGCGGAAGATCGTGATTTGTTCCATTCGATTATGAATCGTTTGGGGATTCCGATGCCGGAATCGATGATGGCGAGCGACTTGGATGGGGCGCTTGATTGCGCGGCGAAATTGGGTTATCCGCTGATTATTCGGCCGTCGTTTGTGTTGGGTGGGCGCGGCATGGAAGTCATTTACGACGAGATCATGTTGCGCGAATATGTGGCGAAGGCTGTGGGTGTGACGCCGGATCGTCCGCTTTATTTGGATCGGTTTTTGTGTCATGCGTTGGAGTGCGAGGCGGATGCGCTTTCGGATGGCAAGGATGTGTTCATTCCGGCGATTATGCAGCACATTGAACTTGCGGGCATTCACTCGGGTGACTCGGCGTGCGTGTTGCCGCCGGCGGGGATTCCGGAGGAGAATCGCGAGACGATTTTGGATTACACGCGGCGGATTGCGCAGGAGCTCAAGGTTGTTGGGCTTATGAACATGCAGTTCGCGATTGAGAACGGCAAGGTGTATGTGATTGAAGCGAATCCGCGTGCGTCGCGTACAGTGCCGTTGGTATCGAAGGTGGCGGGCATTCAGATGGCGCGCATTGCGACGCGGTTGATGTTGGGCGAGACGGTGAAGTCGCTTGGGCTTGATCGGCGGCATGTGATTCCATATTTTGGCGTGAAGGAAGCGGTGTTGCCATTTGAGAAGTTCCCCGAAGTGGATCCGGTGCTGGGGCCTGAGATGCGTTCGACGGGCGAAGTGTTGGGGCTTGCGGAGACGTTTGGACTGGCGTATTACAAGTCGCAAGAAGCGGCTGGGTCGCCACTCCCGACGGAGAAGGGCGAGGTGCTGGTGAGCTTGAGCGAGAAGGTGCCGGACGCCATTGCCGCGGTGCGTAAGTTCGTGGAGCTTGGGTTTGAGATTGTCGGCACGGAAGGGACGATTGCGTTCTTGAAGGAGAATGGCGTTGAGGGGCGCGTCATCGCGAAGATTGGCGAAGGGCGTCCAGATGTGCTCGATGCGATCAAGAATCGCGAAGTGAAGCTCATCATCAATACGCCGTCTGGGCGGCGTGATGCGCGTGCGGACGATTCGCGTATTCGGCAGGCGGCGATTAAGTACAAGGTTCCTTACCTGACGACGATTGCGGCGGCGCAGGCGGCGTCGGAAGGTATTGCCGCGGCGATGAGTGGCAAGGGCGAGGTGCGTTCGCTGCAGTCCTATCACGCGTCGATTAAGAACTAATCGTGGGGATACGTTTGAAATGACGTACTTAGCCGCGGCAGATTTGCCGCGGTTTTGTATGGGTGAGCGCGGCAAATTTTGAGGATATGAAAGTTTTTTTTGGGTTCGGCACTCTTTGTGCTTGCAATTTGGTCTAAAATATGGTATACTATACGAATCTTTAGGTCAAAAAGGTATTTTAGGCATGGCAAAAGAAGAAGATCAGGCGATTGAGGTGACGGGTGTCGTCACTAAGGTTCTGCCTGCAACGATGTATAAAGTTCGGCTCGAGAACGGGCACGAAGTGCTGGCGCACATCTCTGGCAAGATGAGGAAGTTCTTCATCAAGATTGCGATTGGTGACACGGTCACGGTCGAGATCTCGCCGTATGATTTGGGCAAGGGGCGTATTACGTACCGGCACAAAACCTAAGAGAATTTCAGAAACTAAATTTTCAACATTAGAAATAGAAGGAGCAGACTAACATGTCAGGTCATAGCCACTGGGCGACTATTAAGCGCGCGAAAGGCGCGGCGGATGCGAAGAAGGGCAAGATCTTCTCGAAACTCGGGAAGGAAATCACGATTGTCGTGAAGGCGAAAGGCGGGGATCCTGATAACAACCCGACCTTGCGTACGTTGATCGCGAAGGCGAAGGCGGCGCAGATGCCGAACGATAACATTGAGCGTGCCATTAAGAAGGGTACGGGCGAGCTTGAATCCGCTGAAATGGTGGACGCTCAGTACGAAGGTATCAAGGGTGGTACGGCGGTTGTCGTGCGCGTTTTGACGGACAATAAGAACCGCGCCGCGGCAGAAGTTTCGAACGTGTTCAAGAAGAATGGTTTGGAATTGGCGAAGCCGGGTAGCGCGAGCCGTTTGTTCGATCGTCTCGGTCAGGTGATGATTCCGGCTGCGGATGGCGTGACGGAAGATCGCGTGATGGAAGTCGCGCTTGATGCGGGTGCGGAAGACGTTGTCGCGGAAGATGGTGGCTTCACGGTGAAGTGCCAGCCGAATGATTTTGTCGCGGTGTCGGAAGCGATCAAGGCGGCGGGGATTGCGATTGATGAAGAGAATTCGTCGATTGGTCTTGTGCCGAACATGATGAATCCGGTGAGCGATGTGGCGACCGCGAAGGCGATCAACAAGTTCGTCGATATGCTCGAAGATTTGGAAGACGTTCAGGACGTCTACACGAACATGGAGACGACCGACGAGGTGGATGCGGCTCTCGAAGCTGAGGGTTAAGTTTTTCGTAAGATGAATACGATGCCGTTCGATACGGTTGAGGACTGTCTCGAGGCGTTGAAAAGCGGTGGCATCATTCTGGTGACAGATGATGCCGACCGTGAGAATGAGGGCGACTGCATTTGCGCCGCCCGATTTGCAACGCTCGAGAACGTCAACTTTATGGCGAGCTACGCCAAGGGGCTCATTTGTATGCCGATGAGCGCGGCGTGGTGTCGGAAGTTAGACTTGCCGCAGATGGTGGGTCATAACACCGACAATCACCAGACGGCATTTACGGTTTCAATTGACGCGGTGGAAACGACGACGGGAATTTCTGCCGCGGAACGTGCGATGACGGCGCGGGCGTGTGTGCGGCCAGGGGCGAAGCCAGAGGACTTTCGTCGGCCGGGGCACATGTTCCCGCTCGAGGCGCGCGAAGGCGGTGTTCTCAAGCGCGCGGGGCATACGGAAGCGACGGTTGATTTGTGCCGCTTGGCGGGGCTTGAGGAAGTTGGGCTTTGTTGCGAAGTCATGAAAGATGATGGCACGATGGCACGTATGCCCGACCACATTGCCTTCGCGAAAAAGCACAATTTGAAATTCCTGTCGATTGCAGATTTGATTGCGTATCGGCGGCGGACGGATAAGCTTGTTGAGGCGGTCGAGGAAGTTGATTTGCCGACCGACCATGGGCACTTCCGTTTGAAGATGTATCGCTCGCGCATTACGGGCTTGGAGCATCTGGCGCTCGTAAAAGGTGATGTGACGACGCCCGAGCCAGTCTTGGCGCGCGTGCATTCGGAATGCTTTACGGGCGATGTTCTTGGTAGCGAACGGTGCGATTGTGGCCACCAACTTCATGCGGCGATGGAGATGATTGAACGCGAGGGCCGCGGCGTTGTTTTGTATATGCGCCAGGAGGGCCGCGGCATCGGGCTCGCGAACAAGTTGCACGCGTATCGCAAGCAAGAAGAAGGGCTCGATACGGTTGAGGCGAATGTCGCGCTTGGCTTTGCGCCGGACCTTCGGGACTATGGCGAAGGCGCGCAAATCTTGGCGGATCTCGGTATTCACAAAGTGCGCTTGATGACGAATAACCCTTGCAAAATCAAGGGCCTCGATGGCTACGGAATTGAAATCACGGAGCGCGTGCCGATCATCATTCCAGCCAATGCGCACGATCGGAAATATCTTCAGACCAAGAAGGAAAAGATGGGGCATCTCATCTAACGAAGAAAGGGGACGGCTATGAAAATTGCGGTGATTGGCGATGGTGGTTGGGGAACAGCAAATGCACTTTTGCTTGCGGGCTATGGGCATGACGTCACGCTTTGGGGCGCGTTCCCGGACTACATTGAAGAGATGCGCCAGACGCGGCAGAATTCAAAGTTCCTCCCTGGCGTGCCGCTCGCGGCAAATTTGAAGTTGACGGCCGATCGTGCCGAAGCTTTGAAGGATGCGGAGATCGTCGTCCTCGCGCCGCCCTCGAAATATTTCGCGTCGGTCGTGGGTGGCTTCAAAGGCTTGATCACGGACCAGATGACGGTCGTCTCGCTCACGAAAGGCTTGTGCGAACAGACGAATCGCCGCATGACGGAATTGGCCGAAGAAATCTTGGGACTTCCAAATGTGGTGGCACTTGCGGGCCCGACGCATGCAGAAGAAGTGAGCCGCGGCATTCCGACTGCGATTGTGGCGGCAAGCCGTGATACGGAGCGCGCGAAGTTCGTTCAGAAGATTTGGTCGGGTCCGACATTTCGTGTGTATACATCGGATGATCCCGTGGGCGTGGAGATTGGCGGCGCGGTGAAGAATGTGATTGCGATTGCGGTCGGCTGTTCGGATGGCATGGGTTATGGCGACAACACGCGCGCGGCACTTATTACGCGGGGTTTGGCGGAGCTCAAGCGTTTTGTTCTTGCGTATGGTGGTAAGCCCGAAACGCTTTCAGGCTTAGCTGGCATTGGCGATTTGATTGTTACGTGCACTTCGAAACATTCGCGAAACCATACGGTTGGCGAGCGCCTTGGCCGCGGCGAAAAAATTGCGGACATCTTGGGTTCGATGCAAATGGTCGCGGAAGGCGTGTGGAATTCAAAGGTCGTCCACGACCTCGCCCAAAAGATGCACGTCGAAATGCCGATTTCCGATATCGTGTATGCGATGTGTTATGAGGACTTTGATTCGCGCAAGGCGGCCGCGACGATTATGAATCGCGCGCTCAAGAGCGAATAACGCGGGAAGGGGACGCACCATGATTGACCGCGAGTTGATTGGGATTCTGGGCTTTTTCAGCTTTTGGATGGGGGCGTGTATCGCGTCATTTTTGAATGTGGTCATTTGGCGTGTGCCGCGCGGCGAATCGATTGTGCGCCCCGCTTCGCATTGCCCGAAGTGTAACGCCCCTATTAAGTGGTACCAGAATATTCCGATTCTTTCGTGGCTTGCGTTGCTGGGCCGCTGTGCCAAGTGCCGCGCTCCTATTTCGCCGCGCTACATTTGCGTGGAAACCCTCGGCGGCATTTTGTTTCTCGCGGCATTTCTCCAATTTGGAATTCTGTCTCCGTTCATGTGGGTTTGGATTTCCCTCATGATCGTGGGCTCCTTCATCGATTTCGACCACCAACTCCTTCCGGACTTTGTCACGGTCGGTGGCATGATTTATGGCGTTATTCTTGCGCTTGCGGCGTCCTTTGTACCCTCGCCACTTGTCAAGAGCGCCTTTCCTTTGTTCCCAGAGTTTCAGCCGTTTGCCTGGCCGATTTTGAATTCGCTTTTTGGAATGGCCTTTGGTTTTGGACTTCTCTGGCTTGTTCGTTTCTTTGGTTCGAAAGCGTTTGGACGCGAAGCAATGGGCCTTGGAGATGTCTTCCTGATGGGCGCGGTGGGCGCCTTGTTTGGACCTGTCGCCGTTCTTGTGACGATGATTCTTTCGTCCATTTTTGGAACGATTGTGGGCATTGGGCTGATGATTTGCGCGAAGGTTCGCCTCGGCAAATTTGTCGCGATTCCCTATGGACCCTATATCTGCCTTGGCTGTTTGGCTTGGATGTTCTACGGCCCGCAGCTTGTGAATTGGTACATCAGTTTGATGAAGTAATCCGCGGCAGATTTTAGAGCCGAGATTTTTTCAAAACAAACAGCCAGACGAAAAAATTCAGGCTTGAAAAATTATTTTTGAGGCTTGAAAAGTGTCGCGGGAGGGGCCGAATTTAAAAAAGGGGGTTTTCGGGGGGTAAAAAACCCCCTTTTTTGGGGGTCGAAAAGGGGGTTTTTGGGGGTACGAAAAGGGGGTTTTTTAAGGAAGGGGGGTCGCGCGGCAGATTTACGCGCGTAACGCGGCTAAATTACGCGCGTAAATCTGGTAAAGTACGGGGTCATTGAAGGGGTATTTCAGGGTTTAGGGGAGGCGAGCGTACGATGAACGTGCATTTACTTCTAGAAACCACACAGGAAAGTCGCGAAAATAAAAAGTAAATTTTCCCACTTGACAAGAGGGGTCATTTGATGGTATAATATGCGCTACTAAGAGAAATACTCGAAACATTATGGGCAAGAAACTTTTGATTGTCGAATCGCCAGCGAAGGCGAAAACGATTGGTAAGTACCTTGGCAGCAGTTATGTTGTCAAGAGTTCCGTTGGTCATGTGCGCGATTTGCCGAAGAGTTCCTCGGCGATTCAGATTGAGCCGGTGGGCGAAAAGGAATGGCATTTCGTACCGAAGTACGTGGTTTCGGAAGGTAAGGAGAAGGTTGTTGCGGAGCTGAAGGCGGCGACGAAGGCGGCGGATGAGATTTACCTCGCGAGCGATCCTGACCGTGAAGGAGAGGCGATTGCGTGGCATTTGCAGCAGTTGTTGACGCCGACGGCGAAGGGAAAGCCGTTCCATCGTGTGTCGTATAATGAGATTACGAAGCCGGCGGTTTTGAAGGCGATTGAAGAGCCGCGGGAAGTGGATTTGAAGCGTGTGGATGCGCAGCAGGCGCGGCGGATTTTGGACCGGTTGGTGGGGTATAAGGTGTCGCCTTTGTTGTGGCAAAACATTTCGTGCCCGAATCCGCGGACGTTGAGTGCGGGGCGTGTGCAGTCGGTGGCGCTTAGGTTGTTGGTGGAACGTCAGAGAGAGATTGACGCGTTCAAGCCAGAGACGTATTACTTGTTTGGCGTTGAGGCGAAGAAGGGCGGCAGTGGGCGCAATGCGTCGTTTATGG
Source organism: Anaerovoracaceae bacterium (assembly GCA_963629255.1). GTDB lineage: Bacteria > Verrucomicrobiota > Kiritimatiellia > RFP12 > UBA1067 > UBA1067. The sequence goes on along the minus strand of CAVGIZ010000003.1, from coordinate 20,088 downwards.
CGAAGTTGGCGCGGCTTGATGGTGAGAAGCCGAACATTCAGAAGAAGCAGACCGCGGATAATTTGTTGTTGGATTTGGCGTCGGCCGGGTTGGAAGTTGTGGACTTGAAGAAGCAGCCGAAAGTGCGGCATGCGATGGCGCCATTTACGACGTCGACGTTGCAGCAGACGGCGTCGAGCGTGCTTGGATTTTCGCCTGGGAAGACGATGAAGACGGCGCAGGGCTTGTATGAGCGCGGGTTGATTACGTATATGCGTACGGACTCGGTGAATGTGAGCGAGATTGCGCGTGGGGCGGCGAAGGATTTTATCGTGGCCAATTATGGTGAGGCGTTCTATCCGGAGAAGCCGAATGTGTTTCGTTCGAAGGCGGATGCACAGGGTGCGCACGAGGCGATTCGCCCGACGGATGTGAAGTTGGTGCCGGACGCGGCGAAGTTGGACGCGGCAGATTTGAAGCTGTACGATTTGATTTGGCGGCGGTTTGTGGCGAGCCAGATGAGCGATGCGAAGACGACGGTTCAGACGGTCAGTTTGAAGGCGGTGAAGCCGGCGTTGGCGCATAATTATTTGTTCACGGCGAGTGCAACGACGGTGGACTTTGAGGGGTTCTTGCATGTGATGAAGATGTCGCTCAAGAAGAAGACGGCGTCGGGCGAGGACGATGAGGATTCGGATGAGGTGGCATCGTTGCCGCCGCTTGCGGTGGGTGATGAGCTTGTTGCGGTTCGGTGGCTTGCGGATGAGAAGCAGACGAAGGGGCCTTCGCATTATTCGGAAGCATCGTTAATTAAGACGTTGGAAGAGAATGGTGTGGGGCGGCCGTCGACGTATGCGCAGACGATTGAGACGCTGAAGGCACGTGAATATGCGAAGACGGAAAAGCGTAAGTTGATTCCGTTGGAGCGCGGCATTTTGGTGTGCGATTGGTTGGTCAAGAAGTTGGAGCCGCTCTTTAATGTGGGGTACACGGCGAAGATGGAAGAGGAGTTGGACCAGGTAGAAGAAAAGGGCGAGCCGATGGATAAGATGCTCTCCAATTTCTATGCGAAGTTCCAGGAGGAGCTTGCGCAATGCGTGGAACCGCCGCCTGAGAAGACGAAGTTTTTGCTGACGTTTTCGCTTTTGGATAAGGTGACGACATGGCGGCCATCGCAGAAGATCGGGCGGCATGTCTTTGATGATAAAACGTTTGTTGAGACGATGAAGAAGCGCGTCGAAGATGATTCAAAGCCGCTGACGGCTAAGCAGCTCGATAGCTTGATTCGTTTGGCGTTGACGTACATTGACCAGATTCCAGATGCGGAAAAGGTGTTGAAGGAAAATGGGCTATTGGGAAGTTCGTGGGCGCGGAGCGAGAAGGCGGATCCTGAGTTGGTGAAGTATTGCTTTGAGACGATGGATCGAATTGGCGGGATGATGCGCAATCCGTTTTTGAAGAGTCTGCGCGAGCAGGTTGATCATGGCCGTGGGCTTTCGCCTAAGCAGATGACGATTTTGGCGCGTGCGGTTGCTGAGAATGCGGGTGAATTGCCAGACGTGGAAGAGATTCGTACGAAGCTGGCGCAGTATGCACCGCCGGAAGGTTTTGCAACGCAGAAGATGGATCCGATTGTGCCAGTCCTGTTTGAGATGCTCAAAGAGGTGAAGGAATGGCGCCCGCCGATTAAGCGTGGGCGGCGGATTTATAACGATGAGACGTTTGTGGCGAGCTTGCATGATCAATTCACGCGGCGGCGTGCGTTGAGTCCGCGGCAGGTTATTGCTTTGAAGCGGATTATTTTTGCGTATTCGCAACAGATTCCAGAATTTGAGAAGCGTACGAAGGAGCTCAACTTGCGGCCGCCAGCGGCGCATGAAGGTGAGTTTTCGCCGGATGGGACGCCAGCGACGGGGGATGCACCTGCTGCGGATGAGACGTCAAAGTAAGGTTGAGGTGGCATGGCGCTCAAGCCCAATCATTTGGCGTCGGACGATCCGCTTTTGAAGGCGTTCACCGCGCATTTATTGGGCGAGCGCAATGTGTCGCCGCATACACTTTCGGCGTATCGGCAGGACATTGAGCAATTTGCCGCGTTTCTTTTTGGACCAGACGCGGTGCCGCCATACAATTGGCAGAGTGCGACGGATTCTGCCGCGCGGGCATTCCTTGTTTCATTTACGCGCGAGGGGGCGATGAGTACGACGACGAAGCGGAAACTTGCCGCGGTGCGCACGTTTTATTTTTACCTTTTGCGTGAAGGCTTTGTGGATGAAAATCCGTTTGTTATGTTACGCGGGCCCAAGACAGCGACAAAAGTGCCGCGGATTCTTTCTGTTGCGGAAGTGACGCGCTTTTTGGAACAGCCAGCGAAAGATTTCAAGGCTGGAATTTTGGAAGAGTTTCCATTTCGACGGGATGTCGCCGTCTTTGAATTTTTGTATTCAACGGGTTGTCGTATTAGTGAGCTTGTTCCGATTAAGTGGGGCGAGATCAATTGGGGCGCGGGTTCCATTATTGTGCATGGCAAGGGACGGAAGGATCGGCTTGCGATTCTTGGGTCGAAGGCGCTTGGGGCGTTGCGTCTATTAAAGGATGTTGTGGCCTTGCATAATGCCGCGTTGATTGCCCCGACGGAATGCGTGTTTCTAGCCGATACATATCACAAAATTTCGGCGCGCTTTATTGAACGCCGGATGAAACGTTATTTGCGCGAGGCGGATTTGCCTATGGATTTGTCGCCGCATAAATTGCGCCACAGCTTTGCAACGCATCTTTTGGATGCGGGTGCGGACTTGCGGTCTGTCCAGGAGATGCTGGGGCACGCGTCACTTTCCACGACTCAAGTCTATACGCATGTTTCGGTCGAACGTTTGAAGGATGAGTATTTCCACTCCCATCCACGAGCCTAATGCGCATTTAAGGAGGGGGATTGAATGCGGGGCGAAATTATGGTATAATATACAGCTAATGGACAGAAGTCTCGAAAGTGCAGTTGAAGAGATCAAGGCCCGCGTGGATTTGGCGGACCTTGTGGCGTCGTACGGCATTGCTGTGAAGCATGCTGGGACGACGGCGAAGGCGTGTTGTCCATTTCATAATGAGAAGACGCCGAGCTTTCATATTAATTTGACGAAGGGTTTATATCATTGTTTTGGATGTGGTGAGAGTGGGGACGCGATCAAGTTTGTGCAGAAGCAAGAGGGTTTGAGTTTTATGGAGGCGGTGCGCAAGCTTGGGGAGCAATGCGGCGTGAAGGTTGAGGACGTGAAGCCAGACAAAGAAGGCGGGAAGCGGACGAGGTTGTATGCGTTGATGGCGGAGTTGGCGCAATTTTATCATCGGTGTTTGGGGAAGATGAAGGCGGCAGAGGCGGCGCGGCAGTATTTGGCGAAGCGAGATTTGGATGAGAAGGTGCAAGAGGATTTTGTGATTGGGTATGCGCCGGAGGGCGTGGGGACGATTGTGAAGTGGGCGGAGAAGTATGGTTACACGATGGAGGAGCTGGAGGCGGCGGGGGTTGTGAAGGCGCCGAATCGGCCCGGGGACGCGGGGTATCATCGGTTTGGTGGGCGGTTGATGTTTACGATTAAGGATCGGCAGGGGCGCGTGGTGGCGTTTTCGGGTCGGCAGATTGTGGAGAAGAAGAATTCTGGGAAGTATGTGAATTCGCCGGAGACGTTGATTTTCAAGAAGTCGAAGGTGCTATTTGGGTTTGATCGGGCCGCGGCAAATATTGCGAAGGCACCGCATCGTGAGGCGATTGTGTGCGAGGGGCAGATTGATACGATTCGGTTGCATGTGTGCGGTTTTCCTGTGGCGGTGGCGAGTCAGGGGACGGCGTTTACGGAAGAGCATGCGAAGATGCTGAAGAAGGTGGCGGACGCGGTGGTGCTGGTGTTTGATGATGATGCGGCGGGGCATAAGGCGACGGTGAGGACGGCGGCGTTGATGCTGGCGGAGTCGATGCCGGTGCGGGTGGTGTCGTTGCCAGGAGGGCATGATCCGGATTCGTTTTTGAGGGAGAAGGGGCATGATGCGTTTCAGGCGTTGTTGGATGGGGCGGAATCGATTGTGAGTTTTCAGGTGCGGGTGATGCAGGGGAAGGAAGTTTCGCCGAAGTCGGTGGATGCGCTGGCGCGCATTTCGCGTGGGGTGTTGGGGACAATTGCGTCGTGTTCGAGTGCGGTATTGCGAGCGGGGATGGTGGACGAGGCGGCGAAGTTGTTGGGTTTGCCTGTGGCGGCGTTGCAGGAGGAGTTGAAGGGGACGAAGAGCGCGGCAAAATTGACGAAGGTTGCGAAGGTTGGTCAACGTGCCGCGGTGGATGTGAATGAGGATGAGGCGGCGGATGAGTTTGACGCGGTGGGCGAAGAGGATGGCGAGGCGATTGATGAGGGGCTTGCGATGGGGGAGGATGCGGCGAAGGTTGTGCCGCCGAGTGCGCGCGAGTTTAACTTGATGGATTTTTTGTTTATTCATGAGCGCGATGAGGTGTTGGGGAAGATGGTGGATGAATTTTTGCCGCAGGAGATTTTGGGGCATGATTTTACGCGTGGGTTTGTGGCGGCGTGGAAGGGCGAGTTTGGAAGTGAGGAGGATGGGATGGTGGCGTTTGCGGAGGGGTTGCAAGGCGTGGAGAAGGGTTGGTTTGATCGGGTGATGAGTGGGTCGGACCGGAAGGAGGCGTGTTCGCAGACGCCGACGAATGTGTTGCAGGAGCTTGTGCGTGGGGTGTGGATTGATTATTTGAATCGTCTGCGCGGCAGTTTGCCTGCGATTGGAGATAAGACGGCTGAGGATGAACGATTTGAATTGACGATGCTTGCGAACAGTTTGCGTCTTGTCAAATGGCATGATGTGAAGGACATCATTCAACAACAAAAGCTTTTACTTAGAAAGGACTAAAAAGAAAATGGACCTAAAAGAAGCAACAAATAAAATTGCCGCGCAAGGCGAGCTTGTGAAGAAGATTCGCGAGGAAGTGGGCAAGGTGATTGTGGGGCAAGAGAAGCTCATCGATCGATTGATTTTGGCGTTGACGACGGGTGGGCACATTTTGCTGGAGGGCGTGCCGGGGTTGGCGAAGACGTTGTCGGTGAATACGCTGGCGAAGGTGTTGGGGCTTGAATTCAAGCGTATTTCGTTTACGCCAGATTTGTTGCCGGCGGATGTGGTGGGGACGCTTGTTTATTCGCCGAAGACGGGTGAGTTCACGCCGAAGAAAGGACCGGTGTTCACAAATCTTTTGTTGGCGGATGAAATCAATCGTGCGCCAGCGAAGGTGCAGTCGGCGTTGCTTGAATCGATGCAGGAAAAGCAAGTGACGATTGGGGATGAGACGTATCGCTTGCCGAGTCCGTTTTTGGTGCTGGCGACGCAGAATCCGATTGAGCAGGAAGGGACGTATCCATTGCCGGAGGCGCAGGTGGACCGGTTCATGTTCAAGTGTTTGGTGGAGACGCCGGACAAGGCGGATGAGCGGCGGATTATGGAGCGGTTTGCGCAAAGTGCCGCGGCACCTGAGGCGAAGACGGTGTGCACGCTTGAGGATATCGTGACGCTACGCGAGACGTTGAAGCAAGTGTATTGCGACGAGAAGGTGGGCGATTATGTTTTGGACATTGTGTTCAAGACGCGCGAGAAGAATGATTACATTCAGAATGGTGCGAGCCCGCGTGCGACGTTGGCGTTGAATTTGGCGGCGCGAGGGAATGCGCTCCTTCATGGGCGGGCGTATGCGACGCCGCAGGATGTGAAGGAAGTTGTGTATGATGTGCTCAGGCACCGCATTTTGCTGACGTATGAAGCGGAGGCGGAGAACGTGACGAGCGACAAGATTATTGAAAAGATTTTGAACGAGGTACCAGTTCCATAATGGCGACAGACGTCAAAGAGTTGATGGCGAAGGTGGGGAAGATTCGAATCCTCACGAATCGCTTGATAGACGACCAATTGGCCGGTGATTATCATTCGACGTTCAAGGGGCAGGGCGTTGAGTTTGATGAGGTGCGGCCGTATGAGGTGGGCGATGATGTGCGCACGATTGATTGGAATGTGACGGCGCGCACAGGTGTGCCGTATATCAAGCGGTATGCCGAAGAGCGTGAGCTGACGATTTTGTTTATGGTGGACGTATCGGGGTCGCAAGGGTATGGGTCGGTGCGGCGATCGAAGATGGAATTTGCCGCGGAAGTGACGGCGTTGTTGGCGCTGACGGCGATTCGCAATCAGGACAAGATTGGGCTCATCCTTTTTTCGGACAAGATTGTGAAGTACATTCCGCCGCGGAAGGGGCGCGACAGTGTGATGCGGCTTGTGCGTGAGGTGCTAGCGGCGGAGGACGATGCGCAAGGTGGGACGGATATTTCTGCCGCGCTGAAGTTCTTGAATGGCGTGCAAAAGCGGCGCGCGGTCGTGTTTTTAGTGAGCGACTTTTTGGCGCCGGCGGAGAGCTACGAGCGGCTTTTGCGGGCGACGGCGCGGCACCATGATGTGATTGGTGTGAGCGTGTCGGACCCGGCGGAGAGCGCGCTTCCGAATGTGGGGCTTGTTGAGTTGCAAGATCCGGAGACGGGTGCGATTTCGCTTGTGGATACGGCGAGTGCCGCGGTGCGTAAAGCCTTTGCCGCGCAGGCCGCGGCAGAAAGCGAAGAGCTCAAAACATTTTTCCGACGGACAGGAATTGATACACTTCCTGTTTCGACGGACAAACCTTATATTGACGGCGTGCGTGCGCTTTTCAAGCGGCGCGCGACGAAACATTAAAACAATTCTAACAAAGAAAGAACAACTACAATGCAAAATGCAGATGTGACAAATGACAAGTGGGCGTACCTCGATGATGCGATGGTCGCTTCCTCCAAAAAGACGCTGAAGGAACTTTTCGCGGAAGACCCGAAGCGCGTGGAAAACTTCAGCGTGGAAGCGGCGGGGTGGTACCTCGACTATTCCAAGAACCGCGTGGATAAGGCCGCGATGAAGGCGTTGTTCAAGTTGGCGGAGGCGTCCAATTTGAAGGCCGAGATTGAGAAGATGTTCACGGGCGAGAAGATTAACGTGACGGAAAATCGCGCGGTGTTGCACACGGCGTTGCGCAATTGCGATCCGAAGGCGCAAGTGTTTGTAGATGGCCACGATGTGATGCCGGACGTGCGCGAGGTTTTGTCGCGGATGGGTGACTTCTCCGACGCGGTGCGCAAGGGCGAATGGAAGGGCTACACGGGCAAACGCATGAAATACATCGTCAACATTGGCATTGGCGGCAGCGACCTTGGCCCCGTCATGGCGAACATTGCGTTGACGCCGTATTCGAAGCGGACGATCAAGTGCTTCTTTGTGTCAAATGTAGATTCGACGCATTTGGCCGAGACCTTGCGCAGTGTGCGCGCGGCAGAGACTTTGTTCATCATTGCGTCGAAGACATTCACGACGCAGGAGACGATGTCGAACGCAACGGCGGCACGCGAATGGCTCATCAAGGAACTTGGTTCGGCGGATGCGGTCGCCAAGCACTTTGTCGCGGTCTCGACGGCGGAGAAGGAAGTTGCCGCGTTCGGGATTGACACGAAGAATATGTTCGGCTTTTGGGATTGGGTCGGTGGACGTTATTCGCTCCCGTCGGCGATTGGTTTGTCGCTGATGATTTCGATTGGCCGCCGCAATTTTGCACGCCTCTTGAAGGGCTACTACAAGATGGATCGCCATTTCCGCACGGCCAAGCTTGAGAATAACATGCCTGTCATTTTGGCATTGCTCGGCATTCTTTATTCGAACGGCTATGGCGCGGAAAGCTATTGCGTCCTTCCGTACGACCAGTACCTCTCGCGCTTCCCGGCCTACCTCCAGCAGATGGACATGGAATCGAACGGCAAGTGCGTGAGCAAGGACGGTAAGGAAGTGGAGCACGTGACGGGCCCAATCGAATGGGGCGAACCGGGTACGAACGGTCAGCACAGCTTCTATCAGCTTATCCATCAGGGGACGCACCTCATTCCGTGCGATTTCATTGGTTGCTGCAAGACGCACAATCCAATCGGCGACTTGCACGACAAGTTGATGGCGAACCTCTTCGCGCAAACTGAAGCCCTTGCGTTTGGCAAGACGGCCGATGACTGCCGCGCCGAAGGCGTGCCAGAGAACCTCGTGCCGTTCAAAACGTTCGAAGGCAACAAGCCGACGAACACGCTCCTTTGCGATGAACTCACGCCCGAAACGCTCGGCGCGCTTGTCGCACTTTATGAGCACAAGGTCTTCACGCAGGGCGTCATTTGGAACGTCTACAGCTTTGACCAGTGGGGCGTGCAGCTTGGTAAGGTTCTTGCGAAGGGCGTCTTGGCGGACTTGACCGCGGCGGCCCCAAGCGGCAAGCACGACGCCTCCACGAACGCCCTCATCACGCGTTATCGTAAGGCTGTTGGCCGCGCGTAATTCAAAATGAAAAAGCGCCTCTGCCTAATCGTTCTTTTTGCCGCGGTCGCGATTGCCGCGCAAGTGGTCCTTTACGCGCATCGTCCCGTGAAGGTGCCAGCGATGGCAGAGTCCGCTTTTGCCGCGTTTGGCGGCTTACGTTCCATCGCGGCAGAAGTGACGTGGTTCCGCGCCGATCGCCTTCAAGAGGAAGGCCGCTATGCGGAACTCGCACAATTGGCCCACACGCTCACCCTCGCCGAACCGCACGTTCCCGAGGTCTGGAGTTATGCCGCGTGGAATCTTGCTTACAACATTTCAATTATGATGGCGACACCCGAGGACCGCTGGCGCTGGGTGAACGCGGGGCTTTCCCTTTTGCGTGATCAAGGGCTTGAATATAATCCGACCTCTTTTGAATTGCATCGCGAGCTTGCCTGGATGTTCGAACTCAAGATTGGCGCGGACATCGATTCTGCCGCGGAGACGTATCGCACGAAATGGCGTGAAATCGTGGGCGACGTCGAGAAGCGTGACGCGTGGGAAGAACTCAAAATGGAGCGCGCGTTTATGGAAAAGATGGAACGCGACATGCGCATTTACGATCGCGCCGATCCACAATACTCCGCCATTTATTGGGCTTCGCGTGGACTCCTTTATGCACGTAAGAAACTCGATCGCGAGATTCTAAAAGAAATCATTCGCCAGGCGCACATCATTTATTCACGTTCGCATTCGGGAGGTCTTACGAATGGCTGAAGTCCGTTTTGAACACGTTGGCAAGGTTTATTCGCGCGGCGATTCTGCCGCGGTTGAGGACTTTTCTTTGACAGTCGCCGATGGCGAATTTCTTGTTCTCGTTGGACCTTCGGGTTGCGGCAAATCAACGTCGCTTCGCATGGTGGCGGGGCTTGAAATTCCTACGTCGGGTCGTATCTTCATTGGCGGAACAGACGTTACAAATCTGCCGCCGAAGGAACGCGATATCGCGATGGTCTTTCAAAACTACGCGCTCTATCCACACATGACGGTGCGCGAAAATTTGTCGTTTGCTTTGAAGCTTCGGCATGTTCCAAAAGCAGAAATTGAGCGGCGTGTGAATTCTGCCGCGGAGATTTTGGGCTTGAGCGAATACATGAAGCGCTTGCCGAAAGCGCTTTCGGGCGGACAACGTCAACGCGTGGCGCTGGGGCGTGCCATTGTGCGTGAGCCTTCCGTTTTTTTGTTTGATGAACCGCTTTCCAATCTCGATGCGAAGATGCGTGTTGAAATGCGTGCGGAGATTATTCGCTTGCACCAAAAGTTGGGCGCGACGATGATTTATGTGACGCACGATCAAACCGAAGCAATGACGATGGGTGAGCGGATCGTCGTTATGAATAAGGGCCGCATCCAACAAGTGGCGAAGCCTTTGGACGTTTATGAAAAGCCCGCGAACACATTTGTCGCAAGTTTTATTGGCACGCCGCCGATGAATCTTTTCCCAGCTGGCACGCTTGATAAGAATCATATCGTGGGCCTTCGTCCTGAGCATTGCCAATTGCGGAAGGGGACGGCTACGAGCGCGGCACTTTTCGCGCGGGTGGATTTTGTTGAACCGCTTGGTTCGGAGACGCTTGTTCACATTTTGGTTGGCAAGGCCAAGACGCCAGCGATTGTGCGCTTACCTGGATTTGCCGCGTTCAAGCACGGAGAGGAATTGGAGTTTGTTCCTGATTTCTCGCACGCGGTCACCTTTCCGGCCAAGTAGAAGAAGGCGGGAAAAAGGTTCGATTCCCCTCTGAAGAAGGTAAGATATGCCCGAGAAGAAGGTCGTTTCCAAGGGCGCCGCGGCAAAAGTACCGCGGTACTTTGTAAAAACTACCGCGGTACTTTAAGAAAACTACCGCGGTGCTTTTTTCAAACTACCGCGGTAGTTTATCTCGCGCGTAGGCAAATCGTACCAAAGAAAGGCTGGGAACGAACCTTCTTCTCTGTGGGAGACGACCAATTTGATAGGGGAAAAAAGTGCCGCGGTTAGTGGAAAAAGATTGCGATGGGACCGATGAGGCCTGAAGGAACAAGCGGGGAATTGGGCTTGAAGTAGTTCCAGGTCGTGAAGGTTGTGCGGTTTGTGGAGGCTCGCGCGGCGAGGCCGTTTGTGAACCAGCTGGGGTAGGAGAGCATCATGTTGCCGCCGTAGGGGGCGGGGGCGAAGTCGACGTCGGGCGGGAATTGTTCATCGCCGATGAGGCGGTTGGCCCAGGTGTTGGTGAGGTCGATTTCGAGGATGTTGGTGCCTTGGCGGAGGGCGGTTTTTGGGATGGTGAAGGTCCAGGGTTCGCACCAGATTGTGCCGCAGGTTTGGCCATTGACGCGGAGAGTGGCGGTAGCACCGTGGACTTTGCCGAGGGTGAGGGTTGCGAAGTGGAAGAAGGGGGTTGCGGCGGGGAGCGAGATGGAGTTGCGATAGGTGGCCGTGCCCGAGAAGTATTTGAGCGCGGCGTCTTTTGAGAGCGTCCAATCGGTGAGGGAGGTGGGCTTGAAGGGGAGTGTGGCGCGGTCGAGAGAAAGTTGCCAGCCGCCGTCGATTGAGAAGGTGCCATAGGGTGTGGGTGGTGGTTCAAGGCGCGCGGCAGATTTGCCGCGGACGTAGAAGCCAGATTGATGCGCGGCGAGTTCGGTGGGGGGCGTTGAGATGGTGCCATCGGTTGGATTGAACCAGCGTGCGTTGGGGTCGTTTAGATTGGGAAAGGGCTGGGTCGTGGCGGATTCATTGACGATGAAGAAGATGGTCCAATCATTTGCGGCGCGGCAGATTTGTGAGAAGGGGACGTTGAGGCGCGCGGCAGATGGTTCACCCCATTGGAGGAGGGCTTGGCAGCGCGCGACGTAATCGAACCAGGCTTTGCCCGATTCAGCCCAGGTTTGGTTGCGGCCAAAGTGGACGCCCCAGCGGCCCATCGTCACGCCGGGGCGGATGTTGGAGGGCCACGGTTGAAGCGGGCAGGAATGGAGGATGAAGCGGTTGACGCCGTTGAGCCAGGCGTGGTCGCCGCAGGGTTTGAGGGCGGCGGGGGTTTCGGTCCAGGCGCAGTTTTCGGGGGAGCCAGTGAAGGACTCGGCTTCAATGATGTTGTGGCGGGTGCCGTCGGCGCGGCGGAAAGTGTTGAAGGTTGCGTGGTCGGGGGCGTAGAGGGCGCCAGGCTTGTTGGGGGTGAACCAGAATTCGGTCATGAGGCGATCGATGGAGGGCGCGACTTCGGAAGGGTTGAAGGGGCCTGTGTAGGGTTCGTTCGCGAAGGCGAGGCCTTCGGCGCGGCAGCGGGCGGCCATACGTTTGAAGAGGACGTCGCGATAGAGGTCGCGGAGGGTGCGGTCGAAGTCAGCGGTGAAGTGTGCGCATTCGGCGGCGGTGTAGAGGTTTGTGTAGCCGCCGAGGATGGGCAGGAAATCGAGGCAGTCATAGCCGCGGCGGTTTTTAAATTCGGCACGGAAGTTAGGCGTCCAGGACGGGGTGCCAGCTTCGTAGCTGTCGAGGAGAATGTGGTGGAGACCCGCGGCGGGGAGGTCCTTGCCGAGGTATTGGTGGAGTTCGTTGAAGAGGTGGTCGAGGTGGAAGTCGATGGCTTCGGGATTCATCTTATCGCATTCGAGACCAAAGTTGGACCAGTCGGCAGGCTGGATGAAAGCGCCCATCGGGATGTGACCAACGGGGATGCCGCGGACGGTGGCGATGGGTTGGTAGCCCGTGCGACGGGCTTCACAGGCGGGGAGTTCGAAGGTTTTGTTGTCTTCGTTGTAGACGGGGAAGATGGCGTCAGGCGTCGTTGAAATTTGCGTGGTGGCGTTGGTGATGTTAAAGATGAGGCGGCGCATCGCCAGGCGCGGCGGAATCCATTTGCCGCCTGTGGAGGTGTAGCCAGGGCAGTTGTGGAGGCCAATGTCGATGGAGCGCTTTTGGCCTTCGCGGCAAGCGAATGCGAAGAGGTGCCACCAGTCGGGTGAGAAGGGGCGTAGGCCGTTTGTGGGGACGTTCGCGATGCGTTTGGCCCAGGGCGTGCAGCTGTCGCACATGCCGAAGATGGTGGCGCTGGTGATGCCCATCCGAGACATCCAATCGAGGTCGGCGATGATACCTTCGCGCGTGACTTGGGAGCCCATCCAATGCCACCAGACGCCGGCGTGGGCGGTTGCGGGAGGATTCATGAAAACGTCATCTGGCGTAGGCGCGGCAAAAGTGCCGCGGAACGTCGTCAGAATGAAAGCAAAGAGAAACGCAAGCGTGGAAAGACGCTTGAAGATATTCGTCATGATGAATCCTTTCGGCGTGTGGCGCAGGGGCGTCACGACGCGTTCTTGGGATTGACCCAGCTGATGGAGCGGTTCTTTTCAGTAAAGATGGCCTTGGCGACTTTTTGAATGTCGGCAATCGTAACTTTGTTGATGCCGTCAATTTGCTCCTGCGGCAAGATGAGCTTGTCGAACGTGAGCATGGACGTACCATAACAGAAAAGTTTCGAGACGACTTTTTCTTGGCCGAGGCGGAAGTTACCGATGAGAAATTCCTTGGCGCGTTTCAATTCTGTCGCGGTCAGCTTCGTCGTTTGAATGCGCTTGATTTCGCGATTGATGATTTCAAGCACTTCCTTTTTCTTGGAAGGGTCGAGCCCCGCCGAGATGGTGAACATGCCCGCATCCGAGAAGAACTGCATGCGCGAAGAAATGTCATAGCTGAGGCCACGCTTTTCGCGGACTTCCTGGAAGAGTCGGCTCGACATGCCGCGGCCCAGGATTGCGTCGAGGACCGTTGCGGCATATTTGCGATCATCGTGGACGCCAAACGTGCGGTAGCCAACTGCGAGTTGCGTTTGATTGACGTCGCGCGTGACGCTTACTTCCTTCTCGGTCGCGGCAGAAAAGTTGATTGGCTGGGCGCGCGAGAAAAAGACTTTTGCCGCGCGCGGACGACCAAGCGAACGGAACACGATTTGCTTGGCTGCTTCTTCATCGAAGTGACCCGCGACAACTGCGATTGTGTTCGTCGGCAAATAGTGCGTGCGCATGTAGCAACGAAGGTCGCTTGGCGTCATGCGTTGAAGGGCCGTGGCCGTGCCGCTTACGGGCAAACCGAGCGGATTCTTCGGAAAGAGTGCACGCTGGAGATTCTCCATTACAACGGAACTTGGGTCGTCATCGTACATCTTAATTTCGTCGAGGACCACATCGCGTTCGCGCTTGAATTCGTCTTCTGGGAAGGCGGCGTGCAAATACATATCAGACAAAATCTCAACCGCATCGGCGAGATAATTATCCGGCATGTGCGCGTAGTAGACGGTCGCTTCTTCGCTTGTGCACGCGTTGAAATTTCCGCCGCGGCCTTCAATCGCGGTCGTAATATCAATGGGCTTACGCGTGGGCGTGCCCTTGAAGAGCATGTGCTCAATAAAGTGCGAAATACCAGCTGTCTTCGCATCCTCGTGACGCGAGCCAGATGAGATGAATAAACCAAATGCGATGGATTCCGCTTCACACGGAACGTAGACCACGCGCAACCCATTCTTATATGTTTCAAAGTGCGGCGACATTCATTTCCCTCAGTGTAGTACGACCGTCATAAAGAGCCTTGCCAACGATGGCCGCCCGGAGGTTCGGTCGCTCCAGGCCTTTTAGATTACCGACATCAAACGGCGAGCTTACGCCCCCCGAAGCAGTGATTTGGCAAGTCGGTGCAGCATCGCAAATGGCCGCCATCTGGGTCAAGTTTGGCCCACCCAGCATGCCATCTGTTGCCGTATCAGTATAAATGATTGTTTTGACGCCTGCGCGCGCGACAGCCATTGCCAGGTCCGTCGCCTTCACCGCCGTCGTCTCGACCCAACCGCGCGTCTGCACAAACCCATCACGCGCGTCAATTCCCACAGCGATGCGCTCACCATAAAGCTCCACCGCCTCCGCAAGAAATCCCGGATTCTCCAACGCGGCAGAACCAATAATCGCCCGCGCCGCACCCGCGTCCAGCACGGAGCGAACCGCATCAATCGTGCGCAATCCGCCGCCCACTTCCACTGGCCCACCAAACGCTTCAATCACGCGGCGAATCACCTCCGCATGCTTGGGCTCACCCGCAAACGCCCCATCCAAATCCACGACGTGCAACTCCTGCCCACCTTGCTCCGCCCAATCCTTTGCCTGCGCCGCCGGGTCATCCCCATACACCGTCACATCGTCCATACGACCCTGCCGCAAGCGCACACACTTGCCATCCTTCAGGTCGATCGCTGGTAAAATAATCATATCGCTTAGATGACTCCCTTTGAGCTCGGCACGCCTTTTTCATTCGGATCAATCGCCTTCGCCATTCGTAGTGCCCGCGCAAAGCTCTTGAACAACCCCTCGCACACATGGTGCGCCTCATCGCCATAAATCTGCCGCAAGTGAATGTTCGCACGACTCTCAACCGAAACCGCGCGGAAAAATTCCTCCACCAGCTTCACTTCAAAATCGCGCACCATCATATGCTTCATCGCGCATTGCATCACCAGAAAAGGCCGCCCGCCCAAATCAAGCGATGTCTCGCACAACGCCTCATCCATCGGAATCGACGCGAATCCATAACGTACAATGCCGCGCCGCTCACCCAACGCCTTATTCAACGCCTGACCCAACACAAGCCCGACATCCTCCACCGTGTGGTGATAATCCACCTCAATATCACCCTCGGCCTTCACCGTCAAATCTATGAGCGCGTGCTTCTTCAATAGCTCCAGCATGTGATTGAAAAAACCAATCCCTGTCTCAATCACACCTTCGCCCGACCCATCCAAATTCAATTCCAGATGAATCTTCGTTTCTTTCGTTGCGCGGTCAATCGTCGCTTGTCTCATTATTTCGTTGTCTCCACATTCGTTGCGGGCGCGGCACTTTTCGCGGCACTTTCCGCCGCCTTGGCTGCATCCTCTTGCTTGGCCTTTTCAATCGCGGCCGCACGTTCGCGACGCAACTCCTCGCGGCGTTTACGACGTTCCGCATTCTTCGCCTCACGCCGCGCCTTCACCTCTTCAACCGTAATCCCCAAGCGCTTAGCCGTCTTTTCGTCTTGTTCCAAACGCTTCGCCTCACGCGCCGCTTTCAACTTCTCACGCCGCGTCTTCGCATCCATCGCGCTGACTTCATTCGTACTCACACCCAAAATGCGTGCATCACGTTCAATCCTCGTCTCACGTGGACGTTGCGGACGCGGCGGCCTCTTCCGCGGCTCTTTCTCTTTTACCTCAACAGGCGCAACATTCGTCGCCACATCTTCCGCAAACGTAACGCCCGCAAGCGCAAGAGCCATCACAAACAATAAACGCTTCATAGAAGGGGACTCCTTTCCATTTTTTATTAGAGCGATTTCGCCTTCGTCCTCAACTGCTCCGCACGCGCCGCCTGGCCGAGCTTATCAAAGCAATTCGCCGCCTTGATCATCGCATCTGCCTGCTCGCGCACGCACTCCGGCTGGTTGTACATCAACACGACGCGCAAATACGCATCCCGCAAAGCCTGCTTATAAAGGTCCGGCGTTTCCTTCTGCGTCGCCAGCATAATATCGCCGCGCATCACGAGCGCCGCGGCACTCGCCGCACGATCTCCGCTCGACACCGCCTTCTTCAATACACCTTCGAGCTGCGTCGTCTTCCCCAACTTCAGCAACGTCTGCCAATACGCAAACGCCAAATCGCCGCGGTACGCCGCCGTCTTATCCTCATTAATAATCGTCGAGCACGTATCCATCGCCTTCTGCGCCTGGTTCGCCGCCAGATACGCCAGCACCAAATACCGCCCCGCAACCTTGTCCCAGTTCAGCATCCGATACTCGCTCACAATCTTCGCGAGGGTCCCAATTGCCGCGGCACCCTGACCCTTTTCAACCATCTCCACCGCCTTGTCAAACGTCGCCGGCTTCGGAATCTGCAAATCCGTCACATCCCCCAGCGGATATTCCGAATTCACATCGCCCTTCGACCCTTTCATCTTGTACGTCACAATGTACGACTTCGACCGCGGCTGCCACTTGATATCGCCCGTCTTCGAATCAACCTCCGTCGAGATCGTCCCTTGCACCGCCATGAGCGGCGCCGCGGAAAGTGCCGCGAGCCCAAAAATAAATGCTGACTTTTTCATTTCGTTGTACTCCTTAAATTCTTTAGTTGTTGTTTATTCTGCTTTAGTTTCTTCTGTTGTTGTTTCCATTTGAGCCTCAGCTGCCGCGGCCGCCTTTGCGTTTGTATTCGGTAAGTCCGCCTTCGCCTGGTTCATACAGTTCATAATTTCCGTCCGGGATTTCCCGTTCGGGAAGAGGTCCATATATTGCTGGCCATACGTAATCACGCGGTCCGCCTGCTCCACACCCATCTTCGAAAAGAGCGGCACCAACCGCGAATACGCATACTCCAAATTCTTCACTTCGCCCGGCAACATCTTATCAAGCGGATGCTCCGCCGTCACGCCATGCGACTGAATAAACACTTGGAACTTCGACGCCGCGCGCCCACACGATTCCTTCGCCTCTTCCTTCAAACCCATCGCCTCTTCCGCCTCAATACGCCGTATCAGCACATCGCCCGACAGCAAATCCAGCTTGTCCTGTTCCCAACGTTCCTTCTTCTGCCAATAATTCCGCACCTTGTTCAACGATGCAATCGCCGCGCTAAAATACTTGTTACGCGTCGCGGCATCTTTCTCCGTCCGCCCTTGCTCCGACGCCACCTCTACGAGCAAGAAGTGCGCATCTGCCGCCAACTGCAACCGCGACAACTTCGGGTCCGCCAAGAACTTATCCAAGGCATCGCGCGCTTCCACATACGACTTCTGCTTGAACGCACTCTTCGCCTGCCCAATCCGCGCCTTGCCAATCGTCGTCCACTGATTCGTCCCCGCCAGCTTGATCGCCTTCTCAAACGCCTGATTCGCCAAATCCCAACTCTTCGCATTGATCAGCGCCTCGCCCGCATTCACATATTGCCCCGCCGTATACTCGCCATCCGTCCTAAGCATCTCCGCATACAAATCCGTCGCCTCTCTCTTCATCCCCATTTCCATCAAACTCTTCGCCAATTGCGGCTTCGCATTCTTCGCCTCAAGCGAATCCGGATACTTCTTCGACAACCGATCGAGCGCATCCTTCGACTTCTGCATGTCGCCCATCGCCGTGTAAATCGTCCCGAGCCTCACATACGCATTCGTGCTAAACACCCCATCCGGATACGCCACCAAATACGCCTCAAACCCAGCCGTCGCCTTCGCACGGAACCCATTCACCTTGTCCGCCGGCTTCTTCAACCGACTCCAACTATCCGCCACACGATACAACGCCACTTCCCTCAGCCGCGTGAACTTATCCTTTTCTTCCTTCGTCAGCCCCGGATTCTTCAACGCCTTCTCCGCCTCCGTCGCAAATCCCGCAAACTGCTGAATCGCACGAATCATCTGCGCCGACCCACGCTTCTCCGCCGCGGCAATCGCCTCTTCCGTCTCATTCGTCTCCGCGCTCGCCATCAACGCCTGACCATCCTTCAAATACATCTGCGCCAACTGCATCTTCGCCTGCAAATACGGAAGCTCATTCTTCTCCAGCTTCAAATATTCCGTGATGTACTTAATCTCCTTCTCTGAATCTTCCAGCTTCCCATAGCACGTCGACAACTGCGCCAGCGCCGTCACGTAATACTGCGAGTTCGTATGATACTCTTCCAACAAACTCCAATACGCAATCGCGTCCTCATAACGTTCCGCCTTTTGCGCCTCACCCGCCTTGCTCGCCGCCACCTGCGCCGCCGCCGGATGATTCCGATACCCAACAATGAACTCCTTATAAAGCCGGTCCGCTCTCTCGCCCTGCCCACGCTCCTTTTCCTTCGCCGCAAGGTTCATCACCGCATTGCCAGCCTCCGTCATAATCACTTTCGGATGGTCCACAAACCGCTCCGCCAAATACCCCTCAACCGCGTCCGCATTCAACCTCGCCTCTTCCTTCTCCGCTTCCGTCTGACCCTCAATGACCAAATCCAAATACATCCCCGCAATCCGAAACACCGCTTGAATCGACTCCGACATCTCCGGATACTTCGCCAGCGCCGCAAAATACTCCTGAATCGCCTCGCGCGTCATCCCCATATCATACTTCTCCGCGGCACTTCTAAATTGCGCCGCACGCGCCTTGGCCATCATCTCCGGCGTAATCTTCGTCTTGATCTTCGCCTTGTAATTCTTCTCCGCAAACACCTTAATCGCCTCTTGCATCTCACCCGCCGGCGCCGCCCACGCACTCATGTCATACTTCAAAAACACATTCACCGCCATCTGAAACGCACCCTTCGACTTGTCACGCTTCCCGCCCGCATCCTTCGGACCAAACAACAACGCCTTCACGCGCTCATCGCTCGCCTTCTTTTCCTTCGCACCTTTCTTCGGCTTCTTGAACTCTTCCTGCGCCTCATTCCACAGCATCTCCGCCTGCAAATACAAGCACTCCGGCAACGGCGACTGCTGCAATAGCCCGAGCTTCCCCTCCGGATCATACTCCAAAATCTGATTGTGCAAATCTTGAAGCTGCGGCTTGTACTCATCAATCAAAGCCTCCGCCTTATCCAAATTACCCCGCAACTGCTCCACGTGCGCCTTCATCGACAAGCCACGCCCAAAGAACACCGGCTGGTCAAACATCCACAGCAACTTGTCCGCCAACTTATTCGCCGCGTCGAGCGCCTTCGTCTTCTTCGCCGTGCTCTTCTCTTCCGTCGCAATCTTCAAATAAAGTTCCGTCGTCTCCGTCACCAACGTCGGCCACGCATCTTCCTTCATGCTAATATGCGGAATCAGCCGCTCGTAAATTTCTGCCGCGCGCTCATACTTGTGGTCTGTCTTGAGCAACTGACCATACGTGTACGACGCATCAATGTAGAACGACCGAATATCCTTCGGCGGCTTCTGGAAGTTCTTGAAGAATTCCTCATAAATCTTCATGCATTCCTCGCGGCGGTTTCGCGCAAAGTCATTGTTCGCAACCTCGAGCCGCGCCGCCCAATACTTCGAACCCTTCCGATCCGGGAGCGACGCAATCTTCTTTTCCGCCTCTTCCGTCTTGTCCAAACTCAAAAGTCCACGCACTTCCAATGCGAACAACGGCGCCTCACTTTCCGGCCACCTCTTCTTGGTCGACACAATAATAGGCCCCGCGAAGTCCGGGTACCCATTGTCAATCAACGCCCGAATGTAGGCAATTTCGGCCTCCATCTCAGGGTCGGTCTTGACCGCCTCAGCCTCTTCCGAACCCTTGTTTTTATTGGCGTCCGCGGCACTTTCGTCCTCAGCCCACGCCATCGAAAGCGGGGCCGCCCAAAGCGCCACGGAACTAATCGCAAAAAGAAATTCTAATCTCATGGTGAGTGTATTGTATCATATTTATGCCCAAATTGCAAGCCCAAACTGTAGAAATTTCAATTCGCAAACCTTCCAAACCTCGGCTAACCTAAACTATTCAATTGTCAAAGATCAATGCTGTAACCAGCTTCTAATCCACTTTTCATGAAAAGTGGATTGGCTTCATTCCTACACGGTCAACCCCAGCCCTCAATAACCCAGGCCTGCTCCTCGCGAAGCAAGCGAACGCGTTAGCGGGAGCCCTTTGTTAGGCTCGGAGTTAAACCCCTCAAACCCCAAACCGTTCTACACGGCCAA
>CAVGIZ010000002.1:0-31855 GCA_963629255.1 Anaerovoracaceae bacterium | reverse complement strand
AGAAGTAGGGAAACAATGACAACGGGGACCTGCGGCCCCCGCGCCCCCGCGAAGGTGAGGACAAGCTTAGTGGCGGATGACAGAATGCAAGCGAAGTAAAGCAAGTTTAGATGGCGGCGGCGCCCGCGCCGTGAGCGAAGGTTGGGCGGGGCTTTTGGGGCGGAAGCAAGGATGGGGGCATTTAGGCGGGTTGGGCTAGGTTGCTTACGCGAATGGAAGGGGCCTGGGCCGCGGCAAGATGCGGGACGGCGGGTGGACGTAAAATGCATCGAAGATGAGCGAAGCGAGAAGTGAGAAAGGTGGGACGGGCGTGTGTGTGTGCACTCAACCGATGGGGGTGTGCGAATGGGAAAAGTGCCGCGGTGGAGTGCGGTATGGCAAGATGCGGGGCGGCTGAAAAAGCGCCGCGGGGAGGCCCCTAGGGGGTATTTGGGAAAGAGTGTGCGCGGCAGATTTTTTGAGGGAGGGGGGAGGAGGTATGAAAATAAGTTGTAGACAAGTTGTAAACTTTTTGTAAATAACACTTGCAATTTGAGGGTGAAATATGGTATAATTGTAGGGTTGAAACCTAAATAGGTTAACAAAGAACAGAAGCGAGTTGTTGATAAATGAAGAAAAGCGCGAGTTTATATCTCGTTCCGTGCGCTTTGCGCGTCGCGGTAGTAGGATTGTTGTGTCTTTGCGGGTGCGGTCGCGAGGGCTCGGAAGGGCTCGAAACGGGTGCAGAAGGAGCGAAGGCGCAGAAAGAATCATTTAAAAAAGCGATGGCGGGGCAGGTTGCGGAGCGCAAGAATTTGGCGAAGATGCGGCATGAATTGGTGACGAAGATGGAGTTGATGGTAGACGCGATGAAGGCGAAGATGCCTGGTGCGGATGATGCGGCGGTCAAGGCGGAATTGGAGAAGAGCGCCGAGTGGGTGAGTCTTTACAAGAAGGTTGTTGACATCAATACAGCGATTGGAGACAACCAGAGGAAATCGGCGAAGATCGTCGGTCGGAACATGAAAGCGAATAAGGAGATTTCAAAATGAGGAAACTAACTATGAAGAAGTTCATTGCCGCGTGTGCGGTTGCGACTTTGGCGAGTTTGTCGGCTGGGGCTGACACGGTGACGAATCACGTTGCTGGGATTTTTGATATTTATCCGATTACGGAGAGTACGACGGCGAACACGGCGCTGAAGTCTGGGCAGAAGTTCCAGTTCATGGTGCGGTTGGTATCGCCGAACTATGATGATGCGACGCCAGTTGTGTGGGCGCCTTATTTTGTGGGCGTTGGCAGTGAGGAGCTGGCGAAGTTGCGTCCGCCGCAGATTGGCATTGTGGTATCTGGTCAGTTGAGGTATGCGGACATTAAGTCGTGGAGTGCGAACAGCGACAAGGGTGCGGCGTACACAGATTTGATTTGTGAGTATGCGGTGGAGCCTGGGGATTTTGCGTTGCCGGTGAAGTTGGCGTTGTCGACTTCGACGACATTGAATCCGAAGATTCCGTATGTGGATGACACGGGGTTGGATTCGAAGTACTACGTGGCGAATGTGCGTGGGCATGATCCTGTGAGTGAGTTATGGGAATTTCAGGCGCGCGTGACGGAGGGGGAGGACACGACGATTTACGTGTGCGATTTCAAGTATTGCTCGACGGAAGAAGTGTGGGCGAATGCGAAGGCGGCGCCTGGGTGGCCATCGAGCAAGCAGCCGGTGTTGGATATTGATTTGACGAAGGCTTCGTTTTATGTGAAGTCGATTGACTTTGATGATAATGTGGATGCGGAGGAAGAAGGTTATTGGCGCGTGGTGCATGAGGGGACGACGTCGACGACGTATCATCCGACGATTGAGACGATTGGTACGGCGGATACGAATTCTGCGCCGACGACGTCTGTGAAGTTGTATGTGTGGGCGGAGGATGAGAGTGTTGTTAAGATGACGGGGTCTGGTGTGACTTCAAAGACGTTGCATTTGCCGCCGGATGGGCAGACGACGGATACGCGGCAGGTTTATGAGTTTGACTTGGTGACGGGTGTGACGAGTTATCCGATTCAATTTCGTGGTATGACGCGTGGGAAGACGACGAAGTTGATTTTGTCTGCGACGCCGGACTATCAGTATTTGCAGGATGACAAGACGCTGGTGACGAATTATTTGTCGCGTGTGGTGGCGTGCGATGAGCCGCCGAAGCCTTCGGTGACATTCTCGTTTGATAGCGATGGTTCGAACATAGAGGATGTGACGGCGGCGACGAATGCGACGCGTGACATTAGTTCGAAGGCTGCGGTGCCGGTGTATGTGACGCTTTCGGAAGCGTTTGGGGAATCGGTGACAATCAACATCAAGGCGCAGATTACGGGGGATGACACGACGGATGTGTTTGAGAAGAAATACATTGGTGTGAACACAAAGAATGATCAGTTCACGGTTCCGCCGCAAGAGACGAATTTGACATTTACGTCGACGGAGAAGATCAAGACGTTTTATGTGTATCCGGTGGGCGGCGATGACACGACAGCGGACAAGGGTATTAAGTTTACGCCTGTGTTTGCGGATGGGACGAGCGACGCGATTAAGGAAAAGTACGATGTGAATGCGTGCACGTTGACGATTCGTGATGCGTCGCCGGCGATTGTGAGCCCGGATGTGACGACGTTGTTGACGGGCAGCGTGAAGGAAGGTTGTTCGATTAGCGTTGAGGTTGTGGATTGCTATCGTGATTTGAACGAGCCGCAGGCGTATACGGTTGAGGTGACGTTCTCGGATGGTGGTAGCTTTACGATGAATGACGTGGCGTTTCGGAGTGGCAAGCCGACGACGATTACTGCGACAGGGTTTGGTTCGAAGGCGACGTGGGCGCGTATTAAGGTGACGGATCCGCAGGGGAATCAGGCGGTGAGTGCGAACATTCCGATGACGGTGCCCGCGGCAAAAACTGTGAGCGCGGAGCTTGTGGCAACGCAGAGCGAGAGCGAGACGGCGATTGATAATTTGGCGTTTGCGGAAGGTCAGACGCGGTATTTGCGTTTCCGTTTGGGGCCAGATTCGACGGCGACGAGCTTGACGGATATGTATGCGTTCTTGGTGCCGCTGAATGTGGCGAGCTCGAACTTGGTGAAGACGGCGGCGACGACGGAGGGTGTGTTGATTCCGGCGGACAAGGAAGTTTCGAAGGTGATGTCGACGGCGGCGTTGACGTTCTTGGATGGATGTGCCGCGGCGGAGAATTTGCAGTTTGACATTGTTTTGCGGTCGGGCGAGAAGTTGACCGATCCAGAGATTACGACGTATCAGCCGCAGAAGTTGTACATCAGTGTGACGAACGTGGCGCCGAGCATTGCGTCGGTGCGTGTGAATGCGGAGCCTGTTGCGAATGGAGGGACATCTTCGAAGAAGCCGGCGGAGGCGAACGTGAAACTTTCCGCGACAATTTCTGATGCGTCGTGGTTGGATTTGACGAATGCGACGGATCGGATTATTGTGAAGTGGACGATTTCGGATGGTCCAGATGATACGAAGTCGTTCGCGGAATATTACACGACGAATACGCCGGGCAATGTGACGGTTGAATACACGCATCAATTCAATACGCCGGGTACGACGCAGACGGTGAAGATTCAGGCGCAGGATAAGGATATGCGCGCGTTGGATGCGTGGGGCGATGTGTATGAATTTTCGGTGCAGGTTGTGGATTCGCCGTTTGTGCAGATTTTGGATTCGTATGGGCGCAACATGGCGACGGACACGGCGAGCGTGAGGGAGGACACGAAGAATGCGTATATTACGGTTCAGTTGTCGGATGCGCCGGCGGGCGTGACGGCGAAGAAGCCGCTTGTGGTGTTATTGACGTGCGAGGCGCAAGGCGATGGTGGGTGCACGTTGGCGACGAATCGTGTTGAGTTTACGGCGACGTTGACGAAGAAGAATATTTATTTGAAGGACTTGGATGGTGCGTATGATTCGACGTTCTACTTTACGGCGACTGTGCAGAATGAGGAAACCAACTCGTATGGGCAGCGTTGGTGTGATTATTATGGCACGGGCGAAGGGCTTTTGATTGTTGAAAACGCGGATCCGGGGATTTCGGGGATCAAGGGTGCGAGCACGTCCATTACGAACAATGTGCCGTTGAATACGCCGCGTGAACTTTCGGTGACGGTGTCGGATATTGCGATTGATTTGAATAAGCCAGACTTCCAAGTGAAGTGGTTGGATCCGACGGGGGCGGAGCATATTTCTTCGGGCGATGAGATTACGTACAATACGCGTGGAACGGGTTCTACGTTCACGACGAATTCGTTGACGGCGAAGTGGACGTTCACGCCAACGACGGAAGAATATTTTGCGGTGACGGTGACGGTTGAAGATGGTGATGGCGGAGCGGACTCGCAGCAGATTTGGTTCTATGTGCAGCCGACGAAGCGTATTATTGTTGGGGCGTATGGTCCAGGAAGTGCGTCGTCGATGCAGTCGAAGTATGGTTCTGCGAAGGGTCGTGGTAAAGGGCGTATTTATGCGGATGCGGATCGGTATACGATTAGCGGGTTCCGTCATACGTATTACACGGCGGTTGATACATCAGCGATTGAGGTGTATGCGTATGGTTATGCGGCCGCGGCAGATGCGAAGGGGTATTTGGATGATGGTACGATTGTAGATGAGTTGGGCGACAAGAGGGACCGTGCGATTTCGACGGGCGGCCGGAATGATGGCACGACGATTAGTGCGTACTATCGGTATGGTAAGACGACGCCATCGATTGAAGATGAATGGATGTATGATAACTTCTTCTATTGCTGGTATGATGCATCGGATGAATTGTGCATTGCTGAATCGGTGAATGGTGCGATTAAGGCTGCGACGAGCCCGATTGCTGAGACGTGGATTTCTGCGAATTTGGATCCGTATGAAGACAACAAGAAGTCGTATGCGGTGCGGAATTTGGAAGCAATCTTTTCGCGTGAATGGCGTACGGATGATAACATGGGCGATATCAACGCCGATGGTATTCCAGATATTTATGTGAAGCAGTATAAGTTCGATGTTGTGGATGAGAGTGGGAAGACGTCGGGCGATGATTTGAATGAGCTTGATTCGTACAATGAGGATGCGGACTATTTGCCCAATACGGGGACGTCAAAGTATTCGGCGTTTATTCCTGGGCTTTCGAGCACGTGGGTGACGACGGGGCGGCCGTTCACGGCGATTGATGAGATTCGTGGTTGGGAGCAGGGCGGTGCGTCGCTTGCGTTGAATGATGCGCCGACGCAGCTTGGTCTTGCTTCGGGCACGCCGGATGTGCGTTACACGGATCCGGCGACGGATTCGAAGTCGACGTTGTCGGCGTTGGAATGGTGGGCGTTCCAGCAGTATTGTGAGAAGATTGGCCGCGACGTGACGGATACGACGTTGTGGGGCGCGGGAGCTTCTGATAAGACGTATCGTTGGTCGCCGGAGCGGCCGACGAATCCGATGTTGGAAGATACGGATAAGGATGGGTTCCCGGATGGTTATGAATACTATGTGTGGTATCGTTCGCATGTTGGGTATCAGGATACGGATGGCACGTTCAAGAAGTTGACGGGGCGGCGTTATAATCCGTATGATCCAGCGCATCCGATTATTATTCCAGCGGAAGTGTTGGAGAGAATTTATGATCCGCAGGTGAAGGCATCCGCGGCAGAAGATACGGATACGGATAATGATGGTATTACGGATCTTGTTGAATTTGAGATGGGGACGAATCCGTTTGACTTTGATACGGATGGTGATGGATTGCCGGATGGGTATGAGGCGATGTATTCGGAAGAAGACGATAGCATGTTTGATCCGCTCAAGTATTCGTCGAATGGAAGCGAATCGGATGCGGAGGCGAATCCGGATAAGGATGCGATGGCGTGGCAAGAAGTTGAGATGCCGATGATTGGGTTTGTCGCGGCGCGGACGAATGTTTACACTGTTGGTGGTGAGACGATTCCGCAGACGAACATTGTCGCGGTAACGAACATGTTTGTGGGCGATGGTTCGTGGATTCTTTTAGCGGATGGAATTACCGAGGGCGCGGCAGAAGATGAAGCGCCGACGCTTGAGAATTTGCGTCTTGGCTATTATGTGAATTGTGCGGATGGGACGCGGTATGTGACAGATCAGCCAGGTGAATATGGTGAGGAAGAAGGCAAGTATTTGCTCTCGGCAGAATTGACAGGTTATAATGTTGATACTTGCACATCCACGAATGTTGGCGATGTGGCCTGCGTCTTGCTTGATGGTGCAAGCGCTGAAACAATTGCGGAAGGGACGCGGTTGAATAAATACGCGCCATTTGATTTCACGGTTGGTTCGTTCTATGAATCGTGGGATTATGATGAATCGACGCGTGCGGTGGGTCGGATTTATGGATTGGAAGACATTTCGAATTTGTTGGGTCGGAAGGTCGATGTTGTGGGGATTTCCACGAATGTGTTTATGCACTATCAGGTGTATCAGCACTGTGGATTCAATCCGTTCACGGCGGTTGATGCGCTCCCGGTGGAGCACACGAATACGGTTGTGAACACGAAGAAGTTCACGAACTATGATGAGTACATGTTGATGACCTTCTTGGCGCGTGAAGGGCTGATTGCGGAAAGTGATTTGGTCGCGACCAAGGATGAGCCGTGGTCGACTCTTTGGTCAAAGTATACGACGAGCCCAGTGAATGCGGATTCGGATGAAGATGGCACGCCAGATGGTTGGGAGCTTTATACGATTTACGCGATGGGAGAATCGCCGCGTGGTTGGGAGCTTGAGACAGCGGGCAGCATTGAGAGTTTGGAAAAGTGGTATCCGGATCAGAATAATGGAGGCGATTCGGACGGGCTCTCGTTTGCGGAAGAGTTTTCGGGTATTCGGTCTGTTGCGTGTTATCCAGATTGTTCGACAATTACCTTGAGGAAGCCAGAATGGCGTAACAAGGCGTGGCCGACGGATCCGTGGAATTCTGATACGGATGGTGATGGTATTAATGATGCGACCGAAGGGACGATGTTCCTTTATGGTGATGCTGGTACGGCGGGTGGTGGTTTGAATCCGCTTTCGTGGGATACGGATGGTGATGGTTTGCCTGATCCATGGGAAGTTGAATTTGCGGGCACGTGGACAGTTGGTGGAACGACGACGATAACTAATATCGTTCAAGTTTCGGCAACGGGTGTCACCAATATCATTTCGAGCAATATTACTTGGGATGATAATGGTATGGATGGCACGGTGGATGATGCCATGAAGGATTACGACCATGATGGTCTTGCGAACTGGCAGGAATACATGGTGGGCGCGATGCGTTGCTGGCGTTATGATGACCCGATTTCGCATTGGGGTATGCATTCCTTTGACCCGGTGATGGATGTCCCAGCGCCTGGAACGGAAGAATGGAATGAGTTCTGGTATCAGCGTCTTGTGGATGATCAGAACAATGGGAATAGTGCGAATAAGGGACGTAATGGTTATCAGGAGAAGGAATATTACAATCCGCGGCTGTGCAGTGGTACGTTTGATGCGGGTGTTTACTTCTCGCGCTGTACGAACACGTGGGATTCGGCGTATGGTAAGTACTACATGTTCTATGATGGTATCTATCATGATTTGACCGAGAGGAAGTACAAGATCGGCGAAGAGATGTACAATCGTATTGAATACAAGGTCAATAAGCCAGATAAGTCGTGGGGCTTGATGGTGCCTGGCTTCGCGGCGAAGAGCCTTTGTCCGATTAAGTATATTTGCTGCGATCCGCGTTTGCCAGATACAGACTATGATGGCATGGATGACTATTATGAACTCTTCCATGGTTTGAACCCCTTGCTTGGTAAAGAGCAGGCGTTTATCAAGTCAACCCCGACGGCGCGTGACTTGATTTATGAGGCCTATGATAAGGTTTGGAGCGCGGATGAGAACTATTGGTTGAATGAAGAGGTGTGTCAGCGTGTCAAGCCATCGACGCGTTATCCTTCGGGCAAGTTGAACTCGTCTATGGACTTTGAAGCTTATCCGTGGATGGCGGGGCTTGCTGAAGCGGATCCGGATGGTGATAATATCCGGAACTACATTGAAGCGATTCTGCCGAATGTGCAGGCGAATGCGAGTTATTTGCATACGGATCCGTCGCCTTTGTGGATGACAGATACGACGTATTCGAAGAGCTTGACGCGGCGGTATTATTTGATTGATGGCCCTGGGTCGGCTTCCTTTGATGTGGAAGGTTCGGAAACATTTGAATATGGCGAGGGTGCGGAGCACCGCGTTTACAAGTTTGCCGACTTCCCTGGATTCTCCTATAGTGATGGCATTTTGTCCTATTCGTTCTCGAGTTTGAATGTGTGGAATGTTGTGGATTATATGTATGACTTTGAGGAGAATGAAGGGTATGATTCGGATCACGATTACTTGAGTGATTTTGAAGAAGCTCAGGGGCGCACGAAGTCTGCATCGGATCCGCAGAGCCACGATAGCCCGATGCGGCGGCAAGCGATGTGGTTTGGTGGTGCGGACGACCCGTCCTTCTTGCAGTCGCCCCTCCCGATTGCAGAGGTGGTGGCGATGCCTGCGGGGGCGTCCGAGGCGCGTGAGAATTATTTGTATTACACGGTGGAATGCTGGGCGAAGCCTGATGCGTCTATCTTGGATG
Organism: Anaerovoracaceae bacterium; assembly: GCA_963629255.1. GTDB lineage: Bacteria > Verrucomicrobiota > Kiritimatiellia > RFP12 > UBA1067 > UBA1067. The sequence goes on along the minus strand of CAVGIZ010000002.1, from coordinate 23,204 downwards.
CGGATAAGAGTTACACCCTTGTTGAACGTGATATTTGGACAGATCCTTCGAACTTGGGTGATGAGAAGTACTTGCGTCGTAACTTCTATCTTGGCGTGAAGAATGGGCGTTGGTATACAATGTTTGATTCAACGGGTACAGATAAGGGACAGGCTGTTGAAATTACAGATGGTCCTGTGGCTTCGACCAATTGGGCGTATATTGTTGCTACATACGATGGTACGGCGTTGAAGCTTTATGTGAATGGCGTTTGTAAGAATACGAAGGCGACGCAATTGCAGCCCCAGCATGATACACAAACGTTGAAGGTTAATGTGCAGGGTGAAATTGATCCTAATGGTGGGACAAAACATTATGACATGTTGACCTATTTGGTGGGTGCTTCGGCGGCTAACTGGTATGGGTTCCAGTTTGATTATTCGACGGAATTTTATACGACGAGCTTTGTTGATTACAATAATTATTACAAGGGTTACATTGATGAAGTGCGTATTTGGGATGGTGCACGGAGTGCCGCGGACATTCTGAATGATTACAAGAATCGGACGCGGTATACGTTGGAACTTGCCGCGGAGAATCGTCAGGCTGTGTTTGAGAAGTGGACGGCGGGCAGCCGTCGTGCAGGGGTGCTTGCTGATTTGCCAGTTGAGTTGAAGCATCATTGGGCATTTGATCATTTGCCAGGTGCTGTTGAGACGGCTGATGTGTTGAAGACGCCGGCAGGGTTCTCGACGGATAGTGCGGTTGATGATGCGAAGGCGACGTGGTCGCGTCCAGTTGGCTGGAAGAATACTTGGTGGGGTTCGTCGCTTGTTCGTTCAAAGGTTTATACGGACACGTCATGGATTCCGTGGATCAACAATACGGTTTCACATTTGCCGCGGTTTGATCAGACGACGCTTGATTCAATTTATTGGAGCGTGAATTTTGCGGGTGCGGAAACGGCGACATCCTATGGATATTCTTCCTTTGGCTTCCCGCGGACGGCGGAGGTCTATAGCCGTTGGACGCAGATGCAATATGGTTATGATAATGGTCCTTATACGACGCCTTCGCGCTGGGAATTGATTGAGGGCGATGATGCTCTTGCGCAGGCGTATCGGTTTGCGCGTCGTGATCGGCATGTCATTGGTGATGATTTGCTCCCGATGGGTGGTGCTTATCCGCGGCGGATTTCAACTGCGGAAGGCGGTATGTGGGATGATGAAGGCGCGGCAGATGCTTGGGCGCAAGTTGGTGAAGATGAAGATAACAACGGTTTGCCAGATTGGTGGGAAGCGCTTGCCCGCGATATTTATAGTTTGGGGAGCGACCCGACGAGCCCGATTACGTGGAATTCGACGGTTGATTATGAAGGTATGCGCATTCCTGCTTGGGAAGCGTATCGGCGTGATATTGCGCGCGGGATGTTGCCAGATTGTGAATATCATGAGGAGTATGCGGATACGCGTGATGTGGATGGCGATGGCATGCCTGATTGGTGGGAAGATCTCTATGGTATTGATACGGGGAGCAAGGCGGATGCGTTTGCTGACCCAGATCATGATGGGCTTTCGAACTATCAGGAATATTTGATTTCGGAAGTGGATTGTGTCAAGTCGATTAGCCCAGTTATGTTGTGCAGTGGCGCGAACCAAACTGAGACGGACTACTTCTTGCGTCTGGATTCGGGTAAGTATTTGGGTGAGGTTTATGCTGACCACGACTTCATGGAAGATGACAATGAAGACGAGATTAATACGGACCGCACGTTGTATGATGCTTATTCCGATTTGGATGAGGATGGTTGGACGGCTTGGAGCGAAATGCGTTACTCCACCTTCAAGTCGGGAATTGCCGCGCGATTCATTTCGCACCTCGTTGGTGAGACGGAAGTGAGAGACTTTCCGATCCCTGTGATTCACGCTACACTGCGTTATCATGGAGAGGCTGGCACGAATACAAATGCGGTTGTTGTGGTTGAGGCCTATTCGGGTAGCAATCTCCAAAAGCAGCCGACGGCAACGTATCGTGTGGTGCCTGGCCAGGCGCAGAGCCGTTCGGTTTATTTGGGCGCGTGGGAAGATCGTGTTGTTCATGGCACGTTGACGCCTGGACATGTTGTGGCGGGGATGAATAAGATTGCGCTTCAATATGCGTTTGTACAGCCGGACGATCTTTTCGCATGGACTATCAATGGTGAAGGGCCTTATTCTGGGACGTACACTGATTTGCGCGAAGCGGTTGCGACTTACGGCACGAATGTGGTTGTGAGTGCAAAGGAGTTTGAATGGCAAGATAGTATGGAACTTAACAGCGAGCGTAAATCGTTGCAAGTTTCAGTCGATGATCAAACTCAGAAGGGGCACTTCCTGTTGAGCAACGAAAGAGTTGGCGAGATTGATCTTGTGACGGGCGACTTCACCTTTGATCTTGGCAAGCTCAAGAATTGGTGCGAAGCGGATACATACATTTTGTATCAGCAGTGCTTCTTCCGCTTGACCTATGAATCGATTGTCCCGACTATGCAGGCTAATAAGTTGCCGATTTCGCTTGCAACTGCGGATGAGGGCAAGTTGGTTGAGGGCGAGATGTCGTTTGTCGCCTATATGGATATGGCGGGTGATGGTAGCTTCACGCCGGGTGAAGATCCAATTGGGTTTGTGAAGAATGTGGATGTTGGTTGGGATCAGGTTCCTGAACTTGTTATTGAAATGACGGATTCTTCGCAAGCGGCGGGATCGCGATTTGCCTATGATGCGGGCGCTCCGATTGTGCGCATTGTCCGTACGGAAATCAATGGCACCGAAAAGAATGTTAAACGTCGTATTGTTTATAGCCGAAACGCCGCGGATATGGCGCGGAAGACGGTGTATGAAGCTGACCTTGTAACTGATTCGAAGTTTGGTATTGACTGGTCTAGCTTGCGTTCGGATATTCTTGCGATGGATGGTATGAATCTTCGTGATGTGACATCGGTTGGTTATGTGGTTGTGACGAATGAAGGTTCGATCTTGAACATTGATTCGTCTGAGATTCTCAACTCCTTCACGGTTGAATACGCGGCAGAAATTTCGCGTCCAACTTGTCAGACGCCGAGCACGAATGCGTATGGTATTGTTGAGACAACGCGTCCGACGTTTACTTGGACGGGGCCAGATGGTTACACGGCATTCCGTTTGCAAATTGGCAATGCGGAGGGTGAATGGATTTACACGAATGAGTTGACGGTCCTGCCTCCGCGCGATTCGTCTTCGCGTTATACTTGGACGGCGCCAGTTTATATTGGCACAAACGTGTGTAACGATGCGTGGGCGTTGAACAATGGCACGACCTATAAGTGGCGTGTTGCGATGTACAATGCAAAGTTCTCTGATACCGCAGATGAGACATATTGGAGTGACGCGGCAGAATTCCGCACGGCGCTCGCGACAGATAATAGCTTCAAGACGAGTTATGGTTCGGTTCAGGTCAATATTGGTTACTTTGGGCCTGCGACAAACGACCTTGATTCGGTTGTTGTTCAACTCTTCCGCTCAGCAGACTTTACGGGAGCGCCAGCGGCACAGACACGGTTGCATAACATTGATGGCACGGTTTCATCGTTGACAAATTTGCAGACAGTTGTTTTCAATGGGCTTGAAGATGGAGACTACTATGCAGTTGCGTTTATTGATCGCAATGGAAATTGTACGCGTGAGAAGTATGAAACTTGGGGTTACGCGGCACAGGTCGGTTTGAATGTTCAGGCGATTTGGACTCCGCTTGCTGCCACGGCCGATGCAACAACAGCGAAGATTCCGTCTGTGGATCTCTTTATGGAAGACACGGACATCAACCAGAGTGACGTCCTTGACATCTTTGAGGATGAGTCTATCTTTGTGACGGCTACAACGAGCAGTTCGGGCGCTGATACGTCCGATGTTGATGGCGATGGCCTTACGGGCGATGAAGAAGTCAGTGACACCTATACGAATTCTCAGAAGTGGGATACGGATGGCGACGGATTGCCAGATGGTTGGGAAGCGCGGTTTGCTGATACTGACCCACTCTTGTCCGATGCCGATACGTGCGCGGATGGTGATGTGATGGCATACGCGGAAGTGTCGCGGACTTTGGTTACGGACAGGGTCGGGAATTATTACTTGCTCAATCCGACGAATAAGGAAGTTCGTGTTGGTGATACGCTCAAGCCGACGCAGTTGATGACGACGTATACATATGGCTCAAAGTATGGCTTAGGTACGAATCTTGTTACGGGAGCGGACTTCTTGGTGGATAAGATTGAATCGGTTAAGGTTGCGCTCGTTCACGCGCAGGTTTATGATGCCTATGGTTTCAATCAGAAGACGGCTGTTATCAATGATGAGGCAGTTCATACAAAGGCGTTTACGGCCCTTGATAAGTATTTGCTCGTCAAATATTTTGCCGCGATTGGCATTAAGGATGCCAACGAAGAGTCGATGAATAAGAATAAGACTTGGTCCGACTTTACGTTGAAGCCTGGCGACACAGACAATGATCGTGATGGCGTTGCGGACGGCTGGGAACTTTATGTGATGTTTGGGCCTGATGGTGTTGCCAAGGCTTTGGAGTGCAATAAGCCAGCGGATGCGCCAATCAATCCTTGGACCTTTAATGATCGTGCTAACGATACCGATGGTGATGAACTTGAACTCATTGGTGAATATAACCGCGGTAAGGCACCAATGAATCCGTGGAATCAGCATACGTTGAATGATGAAATTAATGATAAGGAAGCTTCGGAATTCAATATCGCTTCGGGTGATACACAGCTTGCTGATGATGATAACGATGGGCTTTCGAACTGGGCGGAATACCTTGCGACAAAGGCGGGGTATGGATATGGCTCTAACTTCCAGGTTGATGATGATTACTCTGTGAGTCGTCAGAAGGATGCTGAGAAGAAATATGTGCTTGACTACTTCCGCCCAATCACGGATGGTGACTACGCGGGTTGGTATGTGGGTGAAGCGCGTGATGCTGTAGGGACGCATGTGATTGCTGACCACGACTTCATTGAAGACTGGTGGGAAGATCAGTACGATGTCAACTTCGCTAATCGTTACGTCTATGATTTCTATGCAGATCGCGATGGCGATGGCTGGTCGAACTGGTCGGAAGCACGTGCGGATACCGATCCGACGCGGACAGCTACGCTTGGAATCGAAAATATGGCGATTGCGGAATATCCAGTGCCTTTGATTAAACTTGTGGTTAATAGTAGTGATGAGCGTGTGCAAGAGGCGGCCATCATTGTTCAGGCTTGGAAGGATTCCCTCTTGGACGGCGTACCAGATGCTATTTGGCGTGTGGGCTCTTCGGATGAAGGGGATAGCGTTGCGGAAACGAATACAAATTCGCGGTATTTGGGTACGTGGCAAGATAAGGTGAAGAAGGCTTATCTCTCGCCAGGCTCGGTAACGCCCGCCTCTGTGCGTGTTAATGCGCGAGATGCTTCTACGGATTGGACGTACGTACTTTCCGATTTAGCGAGTGCTTCTGATCCAACGCGCGGTGTTCTTAAACTGCGGAGTGATGTGTACGAAGTTGAAGATGAGAACATGCGTACGGCTGACCTTGGTACAATTAATTATTTGACTGGCGAAGTTCAAATTTACTTTACGTTGCTGAAAGGAGACGCAACGCTTCGTACACCTTATTCGTATAATGAGGATGGGTCAGTAAAAGATTGGACATATATCACGGTCAATCTTGAGGATTGCTATTATAAGGTGTCGTATGATACATCTGTTCCTGGTAAGACCTTGCCAGCGACCTTCTACTTGACGGATGCTGAAGAAGCCTCGTCTGAGTCGAAAGGGCATTTGCGTGAAGGGCTCAATCACTTCCTCGTCTTTGCGGATATTGATGGTGATGGTGAATTTACGCCAGGCGAGCCGTTTGGCTTCAAGCGCAATGTCTCCGTTGGCTGGGACAAGGTGCCAGAGCTTGAGATTTCGCTTTCGCCGCGTGGTACGGCTATTCCGCGTATGAACCTTGCGGACGGTTCAGTCACGGCCGATAATAATTGGGCGGAAGGCACGAATACCGTGTATGACTCTGCGCAGGATAGTCAGAGAGTTCGTATTGTCCGTACATCGGTGAACGGACAGACTGAATATCGTGGTAAGAGTTTGAATGGCGTTGTGTTCAATCGTGTGATGGACTTCACGCAGCGCACGACTTTGACGGAAGCTGAAATCATTCGTGGCTCGCGGTATGACCTTGACTGGGGTAAGTTGACGAATGTGGTGGCCGCGGCAAATCTCTCGCTCGCGGATGTTCAAACGGTTGAATATCGTGTTGTTCTGGGCGATGGTTCGGTGCGTCCGCCGGTGGAATCGAACAATGTGGCTTTGACCTTTACGAAGACCTTTGATTCGGTTCGTTTTGCGCCGACAGCGGTTTCGCCTTCAACGAATAGCTACTACAAGCTTCTCTCGGCTCAGCCGACCTTCCGTTGGACGGGCTCGTCGAGCTACACTGCGTTTAAGATTGAAGTCTTCAAGGCTTCGGATACGAACACCGTGATTTGGACGAGCGGTTTGCGTGCGATGCCAGCCTTGATGCCAGAAGGTTATTCTTACACAGCGCCGCTCTATGTGGGCGAGACGAATGTGGAAGGTCAGGTTGTCCTTGAGGACAATACAGCTTATTGCTGGCACGTTGCGCAGTATAATGCAAAGTTCTGTTCTGATAAGGCCATTAGCGATGGTGATGCGGTTTGGAGCGAGATGGCTCACTTTATGACGGCGATTGATTCCGAACGTGCGAACTCTGGGTATGGTAAAGTGAATGCTGACATTCGTTATTATGGGCCAGCTCAAGCCTCGATGAAGCAGGTGACGGTTGAAGCGTATGCAACGGCTGACTTTACAGGTAATCCGGTCGCACGTGTGCGCCTTGGCGGTGCGGACGACCTTTCTTCGCTCAAGAAGTATACGATGAGTGCGGAAGACTTTATGATTAATCAGCCGAACGCGGAACTGGATGGTCTTGCGCCGGGTGAATACTACATGCTTGCTTACATTGATATCAACCAGAATGGTGTTCGTGACGCATACGAACCATGGGGGTATGCTTGCCAAGTGGGCAAGGTGACGGCATCTGAAGATGGTCAGTATCGGATTTGGGAGCCAGAGACAATCAAGGTCAAGTCTGTCAAGGAAGGTATTACTTCTGCTATTGTCTTCATGGAAGATACGGATGTCAATCAGAATATGACGCCTGACTGTCTTGAAGATATGAGTGGTTGGGAGGCCTCAACTGGGACAGAAGAATCGGAAGATGATACAGGTGATGGCAGTTCGGGTGGTACAACTTCGAGGACGGATGCGGATGGCGATGGTCTCACGACGTCCGATGAAGAGGAAGCCGCGACAGATTCGTCCAACTGGGATACGGATGGTGATGGTATGCCCGATGGTTGGGAATACAAATTCGCGGGGACCGATCCAAATGAGCCTGATGCAGGAACCTGTTCGGATGGGGATGTGATGGCTTTTGCGGTTGTCAAGCGGACAGTTATCAAAGTGACCTCGACGGCGACAGGCGATTCGACCTATTATATTGTGCCTGAGGGGATGACCGTTCCGAAGGGCGGGGAGAATGTCAATGGTATGACCTTTGAGACGGCGTATCCGTATAGCGCGAGTCGTACGGTTTCCTTGCCGCTCTCGAGCGGTGATTACTTGGGTCTTGGGCAGCCCGTGACAATTCCGTCAACCGAGACATATAAGCTTGCAACTGTGACGACCTACACTAACAATGTAGACGGCGATGTTACGACGCCTTATGTAATTGGAACGGCAATCGTTCTCTTCAAGAGCGATGCCTCAATTGCAGAGGGGACAAACGTGAATAACTTTGTGGATTCAATCTGGACGATTGCGGGCACAACTACAACGGGTGAATACCTCCGCGGTGTGGTCACGAACTTCCCAGCAAGTGTCGGTTACGAGGCAGCGTCAAATGTTGTTACGACTGCGGCAATGGATGTTGAGGTTTCGCTTGGTGAAAACCGAGTGGATGGCCTAGAGTCAATTTACGAAGATGTTCCAGTCGCGCTTGTTCATGCACAGGTTTATGACAAGTTTGGATACGACTCGAAGACAGCTGTGGTGCTTGATGATGCAGTCAACACGAAGGCGTTTACTGCGCTTGATAAATATCTTGTGAGCCGTTATCTTGCGGCGAATGGTCTTGGCGATGAATCGATGATGAATCGTGGTCGTACTTGGTCGAGCTATACATTGAAGCCAGGTGACACGGATAATGATCGTGATGGTGTTGCAGATGGCTGGGAACTTTATGTGATGTTTGGACCGGATGGTGTTCAGTCCGCGGCGAATTATGCGTTGCCGTCTGAGACACCGATTAATCCGTGGACCTATGATGATGCTCGCACGGCGGCTCCAGATAAGGGCGGTCTTAAGGTTATAGAAGAATATGACCGCGGCAATTATCCGACGAATCCATGGGATATGGATACAGACAAGGATGGCGTGGGTGATTACTATGCTTACATTTATCATTTGAAGGGTGGCCATTCGGGTGATGATAATGATGGTGACGGGCTTTCAAATTATGCGGAATATCTCATTTCTGAGGTGTTTGGCTTCGCGAAGCTTGATCCAGATAATCCAAAGACGGATGGTTCGTGTGTAGACTACTTCCGTAAGATTACGGGTGTTTATGATGATAATGCGCTGTACTTTGGAGAAATCTTTACTGACCATGATCAAGTAGATGATTTGTGGGAAGCAAAGTATAGTCAGAGTGCAAGTCGTGAGATTTATGACCCGAATCGTGATGATGATGGTGATGGATGGTCGAATTGGGCTGAATCCATGGCAGGTACGAATCCAGGTGCGAAGGAGTCGACGGTTACAGGTGAAGTTTTGCCTGCGTATCCGATTCCGACAGTTGAGGCGACGGTCTATTGGGCTGGGAATGCGACCATTACAAACGCGATCGTCTTCAAGGCGTGGAATGAAGAAACTGACGCGGATATGGTGAAGGCACCAGATGCGGTTTGGACGATTGGTTCGGATACGAGCACGTCGAATGCGGTTAAGAACATTGGTGTGAATCCGAAGACGATGGTCACGTATTACTTGAGTGCGGCTGGTTTGCTTGTCCCAGGTTCGGTGAATATTGAGTTCAATGATATTGGTTATAATCGCGTATCCATCTCGACTAATAACACCATGAATATTCAGACATATGAAGGTGAGTCGAGTGAGGTACAGTGGCATTCGTTTGCGCACGATCGTAATGGGGTTATGTACTTCTCTGCAACAGGCTACGAAGAAGTTAAGGTTGGTACTGTTGATTATGATACGGGGCTTGTGACTGTTGACTTTGGTAATGACGCTTTGAATTCAACGGTTCGGGCATTGGTTGAAACAGCTGATGGCTATGACAACTATGATGAACTGGCACTCTCGCGTAGCCGTGTACGCTTTACATGGGAAGCGAAGGAACCGAGCGCGCTTGGTCGTGGATACGCAACCTATCATCTCGCGAGTGCGGATGCAGAGACGAGTGGTCTTGGTTATTTGCGTGAAGGCACTTACAAGTTCATCGCCTTTGCGGATTCCGATGGAGATGGTGAGTATACTCCTGGTGATCCATTTGGATTCGTATATGGCGTGGACGTTGGTTGGTCGGGTGCCAAGTTTGAAGTGGAGTTGACCGAAACGCATCCTGTCTTTGGACGTGTCAATCTTGTCACGGGTGAGGACGATCGCACGGTGCGGTATGGTTTGGAAAGTGGCAACTGGACGAACCTTGTGGGTGGTACGCTGAGTGGTGGCACAAAGGAACGTGTGCGGGTTGTTCGGACGTTGGTGAATGGCTATGTGACGGGCGGGAGCGAAACCGATACGGATCGTTTGCCAGTTGATAATCGCGTTGTGATGGATAAGTGGTTTGATCTTAGCGTTCGTGCGTATTTGCACGAGGGTGACTTCATTGATGAGAACATGCATGACCTTGATTGGTCGACGTTTGAGTCGGAAGTTCGCGATTCAATTAGGTCGTGGAATATTGATCCTCAGCAGGTTACTTATCGCATTGTGCTTGGTGATGGTTCAGTTGATGCGAGAGGAACGAACAATCTGTTCAAGACGGCATTCAACCGCGTGTTTGATTCGGCGAAGGTGAATGATAGTGGTGAGGATAATCGCGTTGTTGCGAGTAAGCTCTATTGCACGGCTCAGGATGGTGTTGTTTATGGATCGCATCCGACATTCCGTTGGACGATGGGCAAATATAATTCCTATACAGCGTTCAAGCTACAGATTATGGACGCCTCTGGTGCAATCATTTATGATTCGGGTTATCGTCGTGCTCCGCGTGTGGATGCTGATGAGTATTATACTTACACAATTCCTGAATCCATTGGTGATCAGATGAATGTCAAGAACAAGTATGGCATTTTGAATGCAAACGGAAACTTTACGGCTCGTGTGTCAATGTATAATGCGAAGTTCAAGACGACAGACGCTTGGTCGAATATTGCCCACTTCTCGACTGCGGTCAATGCACAGCAGGATATGAATGACCATGGTTATTCGACCATTGCCGTGGCGGTGAAATATGCGGGTCCGAGCGATGTGCTTGCAAAGTGTGGAACCATGAGTCAGCCGAATGGGATTATTCGGTTACAGGCCTTTACAACGCCTGACTTCAGTGGCACGCCTGTTTCGCAAGCTATTGTTGTCAACAAGGATGATGCTTCGAAGACGCAGGAAATTGTTGCGGACACGGCGAACAATTTGCCGAATGCGTGGGTGATTGGTTTGCCAGCAACGGGGACCTATTACCTTCGTGCCTATATTGATTCCAATGGCAATTTTGAGAAGGATGATTGGGAATCCTGGGGTTCGGTTGGCCCTGTCACGCTCTCGACCTCTGATGTTGTCGCGCCAGTTGTTGGCCTTTACATTGAGGATGCGGATACGGACGGTGATTGGTTGCCAGACGCTTGGGAATATGCGGCAAATGGCTGGACGGGAACTTGGGATTCTGTAAAGAATAAGAAGACGGCAAATGTGAAGGGCGAAGGGAAGATTCTCTTTAGTGGAACGACCTTTGTGAATGCAACGAATAATCTCGCGGGTATCTCTACAGGACTTGAGGGTGCGTCGTTGACAATCTTCCAAAACGGAGATATTGCAAGCATGTTGGGCTTCTCGGGTGCTTCGTCTTGGCAGTCTATTGCAGATATTCGTGCCGCGGTGCAAGAGCAAATGCGTGTTCAATCGCAGACCCTTAAGATTACTTCAATCTCTTTGGATCAGAATGGAAAGCGTGTGATTCTGACGATTGATGCAGATGTCGCGCTTTCTGTTGCGGGTGAGCTTGTTGCGAATATTTACAACATTACAGGTCTTGCGACAACGAAGGAAGTTGTTGTAAAGGTTTATAAGAAGAATACACTTGTGGAAGCAGATTGGACTTTCGTGACTGAAGAAACGGTTTCGATTGGTCAGGGTGATCAAACGGTTGAAGCGACATTGGATGATGTTGATTTCAAGAGTGGCTTCTATAAAGTTGAGGTCGTTGAGGAGTAATGCGCGATAAAAGGCTTAACATAATAGCAGAGGTAAAATGAAGAAGCAAATTAGAAAAGTTCTCGTAGTCAACTCGGGTTCGAGTTCGCTCAAATATCAACTCTTCGATATGAAGACGGAGACGCGTCTTGCGAAGGGGCTTGTGGAACGTATCGGCGCGGGCGGCCCAGCCAATCATGCCGAGGCGCTCAAGAAGGTTGTGGCCGATCTTGGCAATCCGACGGATATTGATGCAATTGGACATCGCGTGTTGCATGGCGGGGAAGTCTTCAAGGATTCTGCGCTGATGAACAAGGCGAACATGGTCAAGGCGAAGAAGCTGGTCAAGTTTGGTCCGTTGCACATGCCCGCGAACTTGGGCGGCATTGAAGCGTGCGAAAAGATTTTCAAAGGCGTTCCGAATGTGGGCGTGTTTGATACGGCGTTCCATCAAACGATGCCGGATTGTGCCGCGATGTATGCGATTGATCCTAAATACTACAAGAAGTATGGCATTCGGAAATATGGTTTCCATGGTACCTCGCATAAATTCATCACGCAGGCCGCGGCAAAATTCCTTGGCAAACCGCTTTCGCGTGTGAATCTTGTGACATGCCATCTTGGAAACGGCTCCTCTCTCGCTGCAGTTAAGGCGGGCGAAGTTGTGGATACGACCATGGGGCTGACACCTCTTGCGGGGCTTGTGATGGGCACGCGGTGCGGCGATATTGATGCGGCGGCCGTTCTTTCTATTATGGAGTCCGAAGGTATTTCGCCTGCTGAGATGGATACGATTCTCAATAAGAAGTCTGGGCTTCAAGCGATTGCGGGTGTTGTGGGCGGAGATTGCCGCGATATTTGCGCGAAAGCCGCGAAGGGTGATCGTATGGCTGAGCTGGCACTTGAAATGCTGGCCTATCGCACCGCCCTTTATATTGGCGCCTATAACACGGTCGTCGGTGGCGCGGATGCGATCATTATGACGGGCGGCATTGGCGAAAATTCGGACGAGGTGCGTGCGCGTATCATTAATCGTCTTTCGGCATTGGGCATTCGTTTGGATGCGAAGATGAACAAGAAAACGCATGGTGCGACGGCGATTATTTCGGCGAAGGGATCCAAGATTCCTGTTATTGTGTTGCCGACGAACGAGGAACTCATGATCGCGCGAGATACGGTGCGTATTTTGTCCAAGTAATTTAGGAGGTTTATAGAATGAGTGCAATTTCTGATATTATTGCAAAAGCATCAAAGTTGAATGGCACGGTTGTCCTTCCTGAAGGTATGGACGCGCGTGTGATTACGGCTGCGTGTGCGTGTGTGGATCGCCACATTTGTACTCCGGTTGTGCTGGGCACGGCCGAAGAAATCGCCGCGGCAGAAGCGAAGGCAGGGCTTTCCCTCGCTGAGCGTAACATCAAGACAATTGACTACACGCAAGGTGACGCGGAACTCGAGGCGGCTTATCTTGAAGCTTGGAACGCGAAGGAATCGCGTAAGCCCGCGGAGAAGCAAAAGATTATTGATCTTGCGGGTGCCCAGAAGACACTCCGTACGAAGCGCATTTATTTCGGCGGCATGATGGTCAAGCTTGGTCGTGTCAATGGCCTCGTTGCGGGTTCGATTGCTTCGACGGGCGACATGCTTCGCGCGGCGTTCCATACGCTCGGCACGCAGAAGGGTGTGAAGACGGCAAGCTCGTGCTTCATTCTTGATCTCAAGGCTCCGACGCCATCGGGCGATATGGTCCTTGCGTTTGGTGACTGCGCGGTGATTCCTAATCCGACGGCTGAACAGCTCGTGGATATTGGCCTTGCAACGGCGCAGACGTATCGTGACTTGACGGGCAAAGAGCCGCGCGTGGCGTACTTGAGTTTCTCGACAAAGGGAAGTGCCGCGGGCGATCTCGTGGAGAAGGTCCAGAAGGCGGTCGAACTTGCCAAGCCTCGCTTTGCGGAACTTGGCATCAAGATGGATGGCGAGTTGCAGTTTGACGCGGCAATCGCTCCGGCGGTTGGCCAGCTCAAGAACCCGAATGGCGAAATTCAGGGCAACGCAAACGTCTTCATTTTTCCAGATTTGCAGGCCGGCAACATTGGCTACAAGATTGCCCAGCGCTTAGGGGGCGCGACGGCCATCGGTCCGAATTTGCAGGGTCTCGCGAAGGCGATGAATGACCTCTCGCGTGGTTGCTCAGCAGAAGATATTGTTGGCACGATTTGTGTGACCTTGCTCCAAAGCACAACGAAGTGAGGATTGAAACGAATGACTGAGAACGACCAGATTGCACGCGCACGGCAAGTCTTCGATATTGAAATCGAGGGACTACGGCGGACTCGCGACTCGCTTGGCAAAAGTTTTACCGATGCGGTTAAGCTGATGTTGGACGTAGTCGCGAATGGCGGCATTGTGGTCGTCTCGGGCGTTGGCAAGAATCTGCACATCGCCGAGAAAATGAGCGCCATCTTCTCTTCAACAGGTACGCGTTCAATTGTCTTGAATCCTGTGCAGGCGATGCATGGTGACCTCGGAATGGTTTCTTCGCGCGATGTTCTTTTGGCGCTTTCCTTTAGCGGTGAGTCCGATGAAGTGATTCGCTTGATTCCTGCGATTCGTCGTCATGGATTGAAAGTCATCTCTATGACAGGTAAGCCCGACTCGACTCTTGCCAAGATGAGCGATGTGCACATTGAGATTCCGTGTGGACGCGAGGCGTGCCCGTTTGGTATGGCCCCGACGAATTCCACAACGGCCACAATGGCGATGGGCGATGCGCTGGCGATGGTTATGATTGATGCGCAGAAGTTCCCCATCGAAGACTATGCGATGAACCACCCCGCGGGCGCAATCGGCCGCGCATTGGTGATGAAGGTGACTGATGTGATGCGCACGGGCGAACATCTCGCTCGCGTGGCACCGACCGCGACTGTGTTGGAGGCGCTTCTCGCGATGACCAAGGCCAAAGCTGGCTCGGCCGTGATTGCAGATGACGCGGGACTCTTGCTGGGCATCTTCACGGATGGTGACTTCCGTCGTATTATGGCCCAGGCAACCGATCGCTCGGGCGTTCTTGCAGATTCTATCTCGGTGCACATGACGCAGTCGCCCATGTTTGTGCGTGATGATGTTTACGCGGCAGAATTGCTGAAGGTGTTTGAACGTAAGCGGATTGACGACTTGCCTGTGTGCGATGCGCAAGGTCATGTTGTTGGGCTTGTTGACATTCAAGATCTACCTAAAATGAAAGTTCTTTAACTAAACCTTATTCAAATAGGAGGAAAATGAAAATGAACACTAAATTGACGATGTTGGTTGTGACGGCCTTGACAATGGCTGTAGCGGTTGCGGCTCCGCGTAAAGCGGCCGTAAAGATGGAAGTCGCAGATGACACTCCTGTCGTCTCGGGTAAGGATGCCAAAATCACGATTGATCAATTTCCTAAGCTTGGCCGGGTTTCCACGCTGATGGCGCCTTCTATCGCGGGTGGAACAATTATTGGAAACTGCTACACGAAGCCGCGCAAGTGGATTGTGTTGGAAACGAAGTACTCTACCTATTCACGGTGGCAGGACCAGTTGACCTTTACGTGGCATGTCCTTCTTGAAACAAAGACTGCAACCGAAAAAGATAAGACGGACAAGATCCCGCCCTATTCCTATTTCTCGACTTCGGTTACCTACGCGAATATTCCCAAAGGGTCCCATGCGGCAAGCGTGTGCTTGGCCCCGTCATATTTGGAACGCTTCGGTGAACCTAAGGCGGTGGGGCTTGTGATTGCAAATAAGGATGGTACGATTCTTGCAGGCGATTGCGAGAGTGAAATCAAAGGTATTCCCACGCATCCGAAAACACTGGAGACCGCATTCTGGAATGATAGCAAAATCATGAATGCGACGCAGAATTCGGGAGAACCGATGATTGAACGCCGTCAGGGGTTGCAAGATCGTTCGAAGACTATTTGGGCGCTTGTGAACCCGAACGATTACGAAATGGTGGTGCAGTAATGGCCAAGAAATTTCTTACACTTGATATCGGCGCGGCAACTGTTGCGCTTGCCGAATACGAAGCGGGAGCAAAGGGCGAGCTTAAGCTTTTGCGCTATGGTTTCGCGCCGCTGGCCGCGTCACTTGATTCGGGTGATGCGCAAACGATTCTTGTCCCTGCGTTGATGGAAATCTCGCACTCAACGGGAATCCGTCCAGGGCCTGTTGCAATTTCCGTTTCGGGGCAGACGGCGTTTTATCGTTTTGCGAACATTCCTGCCGCGGGTGGGGACGAAAAGTTTGAACAACTTGTTCAATATGAAATTGAGCAGAATGTTCCATTCCCAATCGATGAGATGGTCAGCGACCGTCAAGTTTTGGGTGATGCGGAGAATGGCGATAAGTCTGTTATGATTGTCTCGGCCAAGGTTGAGCAGATTGAGGTTATTACATCTGCTGTTGCCTCAGCTGGGTTTCAACCTGAGCTTGTCGATGTTGCTCCGATTGCGCTGACGAATGCGCTCAAAGCAATTCGCCCAGGTGATGATTCGTGCGTTGTTCTATTGGATATCGGTGCGAAGACCACCTCTCTTGTGATTGTGGAAGGCGATAAAGTTTATAATCGTTCCATCCCGATTGCGGGCAATAATTTGACGCGTGATATTGCGCAAGCGACAGGGCGTACCCTTGAAGAAGCTGAGGCTTTCAAATGTGAGAGGGCGTATGTGGCTGCGGGCGGTGTCGCGGAAGATGAGGATGAAGAAGTTGATCGCGTGTCAAAAGTTTGCCGTGCAGTGATGACGCGTTTGCAAGCTGAGATTTCGCGTAGTATTAACTTCTATCGGTCGCAGCAAGGCGGTTCGGTTCCCGTCAAACTCTATCTCACGGGTGGCACTGCACTTTTGCCGCGGGTTGATGAGTTCTTCTCTGAAAATCTTGAAATTGAAGTTGAGTTCTTCAATCCGTTTAGTGTAATGGCGCTAGGGCCTGCCGTGAACGAAGAAGCTTTTGGTTCGGATTGCGCACTTCTTGCGGCAACAGCTGGTGTTGCTTTGCATCAGGCGGGGCTTGCGCGCTTCACAATCAATTTGTTGCCTCCTTCGCTTGTCGCGGCGCGAGCCGAGAAGGCGAAAATTCCAATCGTCATTGCGGCGGGCGTGATTTTCATCCTTGCACTTGTTGGTGTTTATCTTGGCGTGAGTCATTCGTCCGAGGTCATCGCTAGCGTGTGTGACGGCGTTAATGATAAAGTCCGAACGTTGAGTTCTTTTGATAGCAAAATCAAGAAAGCGCAGGCAGATGTTGAGCTTGTACAATCCGAAGCGGAATCGCTTCGCGCCCTTCTCGCATCTCGCGTGGCAACGACTGCGCGGTTCAATGCGGTTCGCGCGGCACTTGCGCCTGGGATGTGGATTGAAAAATGGGAGGATGGGCGCATTACAATTCGTGGCTGGGAAGATAGCTTGCAAGCGTTTGTCGAAGCTTCGGTCAAGAAGAACGGTGGCAAGCGTGAGACGGCTTCGGAGTTATTTGTGGCACGGCTCAAGGGTTCGCCTGTGGTGGAGCCTGAAAGCGTGAAAATCGCGGGGATGACGCCAGTCGGTAAACTCGCAAGTGTTGAACAATTCGTAGTGGAGTTGAAATTCAAATGAGTAAGCCAAAAATTATTCTTATTTCGATTGGTGGTGTGATTGTTCTTGCGACGATTGCGCTCGCCATTATGATTTGGATCGCTTTTACGGGTCGTTCTGAAAAAGCAGAAGAACTTAGTGCCATTCAAATTAATGCTAGACGGCTTGTTAGTTTGCCGATTTATCCAAGCATTGATGGTGTTCGTGCACTTGAATCCAATCGTACGGACTTTGCCGCCTGGAATGAAGATGCACACGCATTAGCGGCACGTGGTGATAAATCTTTTGAACCTACAACGCCGCCCGCCTTTAAAACCTTCCTCGTGGAAGAAGCGCGGCGCTTGTCGGAATTGCCAGGTGCGGTGGAAGGCAAGCTTGTGAAACCTGGCTTTGCGTTTGGCTTCACCGAATATATTTCGGGCGGTGTGATGCCGAAAGAAGCAGATCTGCCGCGGTTGCAACGCGAATGGTATGATGTGACCACCGTCATTGAAGCCCTCGCGGCAACAGGTGTCACGGAAATTGTGGATGTGACGATGCTGGTGCAGCCCAAGGAGGGCGACGGCGAGAAGGGTAATAAGGCCCGTAAGAATAAGAGCAAATCCAAGGCGAAGGCAAAGGAGAAGCTTGGAACCCCAATTTTTGTTACTCCGAATGTGTCGCGCTTTGTTGTGACGCTGAAGGCGCATCCGCAAGGCATTGTGAATGCAATAAATGCACTTGCTGCATCGCCGCGCTTCATCGTTGTGAATGATATTCATTTCTTGCACGAGACGGATGGTCTTGCCGCGGCACTTGATGGCGATGAAAAGAAAGAATCGACATCTTCGCGGCGCTCTTCGCGTCGTCGCCGCGGCGCTTCTGCTGAAAAGGAGAATGCAGGTTTTGGTTCGGCGAATGGTGACGAGGCAACCGCACAAACAAATGCGGTGCGCATCGTCTCGGATCCATTGAAGCCAGAGCCTTTCAAGGTGACAATCAAATTCTCGGTGTATGACTTCCGCACCAAGGAAACTGCCGCGTCCGAAACGGCTTCGGCTAAAACGCCCGAGAAGAAGGAGGTGCAGAAATGAGTAACAAGAGCGGCAATTTCTTTACTGCGCATTATGAGTGGCTCGCGTTGGTCGTCGCGCTCATCGTGCTTGCGGTTGCGGGCGTTTACGTGGTCAGCGAATTTGGTAAGAATGCAGACAAAGAAAAGGCGGCGGTGATTCGGGGGATTGATCCGGCATCTAAGTCACGTCCGTCTGGCGTCAAAGCTGCGAATCTTGATGAGCACGTTCGCATTGTTGGAATGGTGCGTAAGCCTATTTACATCACCGAGATTAAAGAGACGGAGGCGAGCTTCCTTTCGCCTGAAAAGCGCATGACGTGCAAGTTCTGCACAAAGCCCATTCGCTTTGGCCTTGAGGTTTGCCCATTCTGCGGCAAGAAGCTTCCAGAGAAGAAAGCAATCGTTCTTGATGCCGATGGTGATGGTCTTCCAGATGAATGGGAGCGCCGCTATGGTCTCAATCCTGATGATCCATCAGATGCGAATGCCGATGCGGATAACGATGGCTTCACTAATATGGAAGAGTACTTGGCTAAGACCGATCCAAAGGATTCCAAGTCCCATCCAGATTATCTCGACTCTCTCAAACTTGAACTCCCGCTTAAGGAGACCTTCCTGCCGTTCTATTTCGTGAGCGCCATGAAGACCCCGAGTGGCGTCAAGCTTGAATTCTCCGATCCGAAGCGCCGCAACGATTATGGCAAACTCGGTTACCGCTACTCCATTCTTGAAGGGGCGGACATTGGGGATACAGGATTTGTCGCAAAGAAGTATACTCAGAAATCTGAGAAGCGCAAGATTGAAGGCGGCAGCGGCATGGAGCGCACAGTTGACATTTCAACGGTGACTCTTGTTCGCAAGTCCGATAACAAGACGATTACCCTTCGCATTGAAGAGAAGCGCAAGCCACTCGATGTGCAGGCGAAACTCGTCTATTCACGTAATGGCAAGGTGGAGGAATTCACTGTTGTGCCGGGTTCCGTCATCTCTTTGAACGGTACAAAATTCGCCGTCAAGAGCATTCGGAGCAAGGCAAAGGGAGCTTCCATCACGCTTGAGGAAGTCGAAACCAAGAGAAATAAAACTCTCGAGGCACTTGAAACTTGAGCGGATTTAGGATATAATATACATTCATAAAGCATTCATAAGGCGTTTGGTATGACAAACTTGAGGAAACTGACAGCACTTAGTGCAACCGTGGCATTCGTTGTCGCTGGATCGCTTGCGTTCGCGCAGGACGATTTGGACGACTTGTTAAAAGATCTCGAAAGCGAGACAACTGCGGAAACCGCGGCGCCCGCTGCGAGCGCTCCCGCAGAGCAAACAGCGTCGGAGCCCTTATCTACAAGCCCTTCGGCGACTGTGGAGGAATCCGCACCTGCGGAAGAAGCTCCAGCTGCGGAAGAGAAAACTGCCGCGGAACCTACCACTGAAACTGTGACCACGAAGCCGATTCAAGAGGTCTCTTCGGTCGTTGAAGCGGATGATTCGGAGGAAAAACCGGCCGAAGAAAGTGCCGCGGACGAAAAGGACGCTGAAGCTGAAGAAAATGGCGCGGGGGTCGCCGAAGCCTCGAACGAGGAACCAGCCGAGGAAGTTAAGGCCCCTGCAGAAGAAAAAGTTTCAGTCGCCGAAGAGGCCGTTTCGGCTCCTTCCGAACTTGAAACTGTCGCGGATGAAACTGCGGATGAAACGGCTGAAGAAAAATCTGCCGCGGAAGAAACCGTGAAGACGGACGTTCAGGCGAAGGAGACCAAACTCGATTCGCAAGCGCAAGTCATTGCCGATGCGCACGAGATGGAAAAGCTCCGTCGTCAGGCGTACAACCAACAGGCCATGCGCGAAATTGAAGAAGCGCGTAAGTGCATGCGTTCGGAATTCTATGCCGATGCTCGTCGTCACTATGAAATTGCTGAGAAGCTCCTTAATGATAGTCAGTCCCATGAGAAGCTCCGCCGTGAATGCCGGCAGGGTATCGCCGATGGTCTCTATCGTGATGCTATTCAGGAAGATCGTATGGGCCGCCGCGATCGTGCGATTGACTTGATGGAGAAGGCGAAAGACTATCGTCATCCGAAAGCGCGTCGTCAGCTTGAAGATTGGCTTAAGGAAGGAAACGTCAATGAATCGAAGACGGACTATTCTTCCATTTCGCATCGTCGCAATGATGAGGACTTCAAGGCGAAGCGTGAGAAGAACCGCGCCCATTTGCGCCGCGCGCGTCAGCTCCTTTCTTCGCGTGAGATTGACCAGGCTCTTGATGAATGCGAAATCGTTCTTGTCAATGATCCGTACAACCAGGAAGCTCTTCGTTTGCGCAATGCAATTCAGAAGAAGCGCCAGGTGATTCTCAACCAAGAATTTGATATTACTCGCCGCGCGATGATTGCAGATGTGACCAAGGCGTGGCGCCCTGTGTATGCGCCGAATGCGCGTGAGCTTGATGAATTTGCCGCGACGACCCTCAAGCGTCCGGTGAATGAAGATCCTGAACGCACGCAGGAACAGCAGATTGTTCAGCGTATGCGCGAGATTCGCCTTCCTACGATTTCGTTCAAGCCGCCGGCCACCATCATTGATGCGGTGGAATGGTTCCGCGGCGCTTCGAAGGATTTCGATCATCCGGATATCCCGGTTGAAAAGCGTGGCTTCAACTTCGTCTTGAAGACAAAGGAGACGTTGCACTCTCAGGCCGCGGCAGATCCAAATGCCGAGGATGATGGCGGGTTCGCGTCTGATAATGAAAGCGACCAGCCGCAAGCGCAAGCTGGCATCCCGGTCATTCCGATGATTACGGCCAGCGACGTTACGTTCTACGATGCTTTGAAGCTCGTGTGCGATGCGGTCAACTTCAAGTTCAAAGTCCAGGGCCCGATCGTCATGGTTATGCCGAAGGATATGTCGACGGATGAGATGATCACTCGTAGCTATCCGGTTGTCGCGGCGTTCTTGGAACGTATGGGCAGTGCCTCGGAAGACATGAAGACGATGAAGGCGGGCGGCTTTGGCTCCAATAACAATTCGTCTTCCAGCGATGAGGGCGGCGAAAATAATGAACGCGATTGGAAGGAATTCTTCTCGCTCATGGGTGTTGAATGGCCAGAAGGCAGCTCGATCCTCTATATTAAGACGATTGGTAAGCTCCGCGTCAAGAACACGTATGAAAACCTCGCCGAACTTGAAAAGGCTTTGACCGAATTGAACGTCGACCAGAAGCTTATTGAGATTGAGGCGCGCTTCGTTGAAGTTTGCCAGGAAGACCTCAACTCCCTCGGCTTTGAGTGGATCTTGAATAGCGATTACAACTTGAACCTTGGCAACAAGCTTGGCAAGTGGTTGGGCGTTTCTGGCGCGGGTTATCAGACTACGACCGAAGGCGGTACAACTGTCAATGAAACGCATTCGTCGACCTCGACGAAGAATGATGGCGGTGTTTATACCGTCACGCAGGACACGACCACCAAGTCTTATGTGGATGGTGCAACGACTTCGACCAAGTGGACGAAGGGCGGCTATGACCGTAACATCGGCGTCAGCGCCTTTGGCGGCACGTCTGATTACTCGAATGGTAACCGCTACCTCTCCACGGTCGGTAACCACATCTCGGGCAGCGAAGCTTCCAATAACGACCAGTTTATGCGCTTGAACGCGTACCTCGGCACGGCGGACCTCTCGATGATCCTCCACATGCTCTCGCAGCGTAGTGATACGGACCTCCTTTCCGCGCCGAAAGTTTTGACGCGCCCAGGCGAAGAAGCCGTCATCAAGGTCGTCACGGAATACATTTACCCGACCGACTACGATGTGCAGTTGCAGTCGAGCTCCTCTTCGGGTTCGAGCTCGTCGGGCTCCAGCCAGAGCGCCATTCTCGCGGTCGTTGAACCGCAGAGCTTCACGATGCGTGAAGTCGGCGTGATTCTTGCCGCGACCCCGACCCTTACTGACGATGGTAACCTTATCGACCTCAAGCTCGACACGAAGGTCGTTGATGAACCGACCTGGAAGAACTACGGTATGAAGATTCCGTTCACGGGCAACAGCTCGATGCAGTCCTTCGAAGGTATCGGCGAAATCTTCACTGGCCTCAGCGAAGCTCTTACAACGATTGGCGCGAACCTCACCGAATCGGCGAAGCAGGCCTTCACCGAAAACTTGATGGATTCCGCGACGGCGGCTATGGGCAACTTGACCTCGAAGGACAACATCACCTATTACGATGCCCCGATGGAACAGCCGTTCTTCCACGTCCGCTCCATTGTTTCGAGTGTTTCGATTTATCCGGGTGCGACGATTGTGATGGGCGGCCTCATTACTGAACAGCGTAAGGCGATGGATGATAAGGTTCCGTTCTTGGGCGACCTCCCGTTCATTGGCCGCCTCTTCCGTAGCCATGCGGAGCAGACCACGAAGCGCAACTTGCTCGTCTTCGTGACGACTCGCCTGGTGGATACGCGTGGGCGCGAAGTGACGCTTGGGTCGAACGATTCGAAGGAGTCGACGACGGAAGTCAAAGCGGCGCCTGCCGCGGCAGAATAATTTTGTAATACATATAATAACCTATAACGGCGCGAATCCTCTTCGCGCCGTTTTTTGTTTTTGGTGGGGAAGGCTGGAACGTCAGGGTTGTCAGGGGCTGGCGTCAGGTCGTTTACGGGGGGAATTTAGGTTAAAGGTGGCACCTTTTCCCTTAAAAGGTGGCACCTTTTTTAAAAATCGTGCCACCTTTTTGCAAAAAGGTGCCACCTTTTAACTAATGTGCTTGCTTTTTGGACCTGAATATGGTATAATATGTGTCAAATCATCTCAAAAGAGAAGAAAGGTTTCTGATTATGCTGTATTTAGATTACAAGACAAAGAAGATTACAACGAACGGCAAAAAGATTGGTTATCAACTGGTGCCGAAGTTGAGGCCGACGAAGCCGAGCGCGGCAGTTTTTGAGGAACTTGTCAAGGAGACGGGGATGAACTTGCCGGC
>CAVGIZ010000001.1:0-32698 GCA_963629255.1 Anaerovoracaceae bacterium | reverse complement strand
TTTGGTTAGGTTGCTTACGCGCGAGGAAGGGGCCCTGGGCGGGGTGGAAACAATGACAACGGGGGGCGGCGCCCCCCGCGCCGTGAGCTAAGGTGGGACAAGTGGGACAGGGGGGGATGGGACAAAGTGGGACTCTTTGGCACAGATTTGGGCTGAGCGCGGCGGTTTTTGGGCCTTGGCATGGGTTGTGCTGGGTATTGGGTGTCACTCATGGTGGGTGGCAGAAAGTAGAGAATATAGATATGGCAAAGGTACTTGGTATTGACTTGGGCACGACAAACAGCTGTATGGCTGTTATGGAAGGCGGAGAGGCGACGGTGATTCCTAATAAGGAAGGCGCGCGGACGACTCCGTCGATTGTTGCATTTACAAAGACGGGTGAGATTTTGGTGGGTCAGGCTGCGAAGCGTCAGGCGGTGACGAATCCGAAGTCGACGATTTACTCGATTAAGCGTTTCATTGGGCGTCGGTTTGATGAGATGACGGACGAGATTAAGATGGTTCCGTACGAGGTGGTGGCGGCGCCGAATGGGGATGCTGCGGTGAAGGTGAACGATAAGGTTTACACGGCGCAGGAGATTTCCGCGATGGTGTTGCGGAAGTTGAAGGAAGATGCGGAGGCGTTTTTGGGTGAGAAGATTACGGAAGCGGTGATTACGGTTCCGGCGTACTTCAACGACCAGCAGCGTCAGGCGACGAAGGATGCGGGCAAGATTGCCGGGCTAGACGTGAAGCGTATTGTGAATGAACCGACGGCGGCGAGCTTGGCGTATGGACTCGACAAGAAGAAAAACGAGAAGATTGCGGTGTACGACTTTGGTGGCGGCACGTTTGATATTTCGATTCTTGATATTGGCGATGGCGTTTTCGAGGTGAAGGCGACGAATGGTGATACGCATTTGGGTGGCGATGACCTTGACCAGGCGATCATGAAGTGGATGATCGAGGACTTCAAGGCGCAGCAGGGGATTGACTTGGGCAACGATATGATGGCGTTGCAGCGTTTGAAAGAGGAAGCGGAGAAGGCGAAGTGCGCGTTGTCGAGCGCGACGAGCTATGACATCAATTTGCCGTTCATCACGGCGGATGCGACGGGTCCGAAGCATTTGACGACGTCTTTGACGCGTTCGAAATTGGAGACGCTGACGATGGACTTGGTGAATCGGACGAGCGAGCCGTGCCGGAAGTGCATGCAGGATGCGGACTTGAGTTCGGTTGATGAGGTTGTCTTGGTGGGTGGTCAGACGCGTATGCCGCTTATTCAGGAGAAGGCGAAGAGCTTGTTTGGCAAGGAACCGCACAAGGGTGTGAACCCGGATGAGGTGGTTGCGATGGGCGCGGCGATTCAGGGCGGCATTTTGAAGGGCGAAGTGAAGGATGTGTTGCTCCTCGATGTGACGCCGTTGACGCTCGGGATTGAGACGCTTGGTGGTGTGATGACGCCTTTGATTGAGCGCAACACGACGATTCCGACGAAGAAGTCGCAGGTGTTTTCGACGGCGGCGGATAATCAGCCGGCGGTGACGATTGCGATTTTCCAGGGCGATCGTAAGATGGCGCGTGATAACAAGAGCTTGGGCAATTTCAACCTGGATGGGATTCCGCCGGCGCCGCGGGGCGTGCCGCAGATTGAGGTGACGTTCGATATTGATGCGAATGGCATTTTGAATGTGTCGGCGAAGGATCTTGGGACGCAGAAGGAGCAGAAGATTACGATTACTGCCGCGGGCGGTTTGTCCAAGGAAGAGATTGAGAAGATGCGTCGTGATGCGGAAGCGCACGCGGCGGAAGATGAGAAGCGTCATGCGGAAGTTGAGGAACGCAACAAGGCGGATGGCTTGGCCTTCCAGGTCGAGAAGACGCTGAAGGATGCGGGGGATAAGATTGCCGCGGAGAAGAAGGCGCCGGTTGAGGCGGCGTTGAAGGCGTTGAAGGAGGAGCTGGCGAAGACGCCGGCGGCACCGATTGAGTCCATCAAGGCGAAGCAGGAGGCGCTGATGAAGGCGATGGAACCTGTGGCGCAGGAGATGTATTCGGCGGGTGCGGCCGGGGCTACTGGCGCGGCGGGTGCGAACCCGGGCGCGGGTGCGAACCCGGGCGCGGGTGCGGCTGGTGCGGGGACGCCGCCGCCGAATGGTGGCGCGGCGAATGGCGGCAACAAGAAGGATGGCGATGACGTCGTCGATGCTGACTTTACAATGAAATAACAAGAACAATTTCGTAAGAAAGAAAAGGAGTAACAAATAATGAAGATTAGACCGTTGGGTGATCGCGTGCTCGTTGAGCCCGTTGAAGAAAAGGAACAGACCGTGGGCGGGATTATTATTCCTGACTCGGCCAAGGAAAAGCCGATGCAGGGTAAGGTGATTGCCGTTGGCAAGAAGCTGGACAAGGATGGCAAGGAGATTGCGTTCGATGTCAAGGCTGGCGACACGGTGCTCCTGCCGAAGTACGGTGGGACGGAAATTAAGCTTGATGGCAAGAAGTTGCAGCTCGTCCGTGAAGAGGACCTTCTGGGCGTGTTGGACAAGTAAAAGAAAGGAAGAAAGAATATGGCAAAGCAGATTAAGTTTGACGCAGATGCGCGGCAGAAAATTTTGGCGGGCATTGAGAAGTTGTCGGCGGCGGTGACGTCGACGTTGGGGCCGTCTGGTCGCAATGTGATTCTGGACAAGAAGTTTGGGTCGCCGCAGATTACGAAGGACGGTGTGACGGTTGCGAAGGAGATTGAGCTTCCGGATCCGTTTGAGAACATGGGTGCGCAGATGGTTAAGGAAGTCGCTTCGAAGACGAATGACGTTGCGGGCGATGGTACGACGACCGCGACACTTTTGGCTGAGGCGATTTATCGCGAGGGCTTGAAGAACTTGACGGCTGGCGCGAATGCGATGGCGCTGAAGGCGGGCATTGACAAGGCGACGGCGGCGGTGACGGAGTCGATCGCGAAGCAGGCAAAGAAGGTCAAGAGCGCGGATGAAATTGCGCAGGTCGCGACCATTTCTGCGAATGGCGATACGGAAATCGGTAAGATGATTTCTGACGCGATGGACAAGGTTGGCAAGGAAGGGACGATCACGGTTGAAGAGGCGAAGACGCTGGAATCGACGCTGGATGTTGTTGAAGGCATGCAGTTCGATAAGGGTTATTTGTCGCCGTATTTCGTGACGAGCCCTGAGGATATGGAATGCGAGTTGGAGAATCCGCTCATTCTTTTGTTTGAGAAGAAGATTTCGAACTTGCAGGACATGTTGCCGCTTTTGCAGGCTGTGGCGAAGACGGGGCGTCCGCTGATGATCATTGCGGAGGACGTTGAAGGTGAAGCGCTCGCGACGCTCGTCGTGAACAAGTTGCGCGGCACATTCCAGGTGTGCGCGGTGAAGGCGCCGGGCTTTGGTGATCGTCGGAAAGCGATTCTTGAGGATATCGCGATTTTGACGGGCGGCAAGCTGATCAGCGAGGACCTCGGCATCAAGCTTGAGAATGTTCAGCTGACGGATCTTGGTCGCGCGAAGAAGGTTGTTGTCGATAAGGACAACACGACGATTGTCGAGGGTCTTGGCAAGAAGGCGGACATCGATGCGCGTGTTGCGGTCATCAAGAAGCAGATTGAGGAGACGACGTCTGATTACGATCGCGAGAAACTGCAGGAGCGTTTGGCGAAGCTCGCGGGCGGCGTGGCGTTGATCAAGGTCGGCGCGGCGACGGAAGCGGCGATGAAGGAGAAGAAGGATCGCGTGGATGATGCGTTGCATGCGACGCGTGCGGCTGTTGAAGAAGGCATTGTGCCGGGCGGCGGCGTGGCGTATTTGCGTGCGCAGAAGGCGATTGACGCGCTCAAGTTGGAGGGCGATGAGCTCGTTGGCGCGAAGATCATTGAACGCGCGATTGAGGCGCCTTTGCGCAAGCTCGTCAATAATGCGGGTCAGGAAGCGGCGCTCGTCATTGCGAACGTCAAGAAGGCGACTGGCACGAATGGTTACAACGTTCGTACGGGCGAATATGGCGACTTGCTGAAGGCAGGCGTTGTGGATCCGGCGAAGGTGACGCGCTCGGCGTTGCAGAACGCGGCGTCCATTGCAGGGTTGCTCTTGACGACCGATTGCATGGTCACGGACATTCCTGAGAAGAAGGAGTCCTGCGGCTGTGGCGGACATGGCGCACCGGATATGGGCGGTATGATGTAATCATGCGTGGCCTTCAAATCAAGGGCGAAAGGAAGCGCGGCAGAAGTGCCGCGCCTCCTTTTCTTCTCTCGTGGAGAGAGAGGGGTGGAAGTGGTTTGAAAAGATTTTCAAACTTTCCACTTGATTTTTGGGTCCGAAATATGGTATAATATACGGCATCACTAACCATAAATCGATTATAAACGAGGTGGGTTATCGCACAGTTCACACGTGTAAATTATAAGATACGCGTTCCGCAGGTTCGCGTACTGGATGCTACGGGTAAAATGATTGGCGTTATGTCGACGCGCGAAGCGCAGCGCATGGCCGATCAGCAGGGCTTGGATTTGGTGGAAATCACGCCAAATGCCACACCGCCTGTCTGCAAAATTATGGACTACGGAAAGTTCAAGTACGAAGAGTCCATCAAGGCCAAGCAAGCGCGGAAGTCGCAGAAGGTCCAGAAGGTGAAGGAAATCAAATTCCATCCTGGGACCGATACGAATGACTTCGACTACAAGTTGAAGCAGATCCGTGGTTTTTTGGCGGACGGGAGCAAGGTCAAGTTGACGCTTCAATATCGAGGGCGCGAGAATGCGCACCGTGAGTTGGGCGAAGATGTGATCAATCGCGTGTTGGAGGCGTTGGAAGGCGAGTGCTTTGTGGAGCAGGCGCCGAAGACGCTTGGGCGCATTTTGGGTGCGTTGATTGGGCCGCCGCGGAAGAACGCGAAGGGTGGTCAGCCGAAGGAAAAGAGCGAGGCGCCAGAATCGAAGGGTTCGGGCGAGGACGCGAACGGCAACAAGATTACGATTTCGTAAGAGAAGACATGAACGAACAGAAGCCAGATTTTTCGAACAGCGCGTATTTATTCCCGCACATCAATCGTGAGGGTGTGAAGTTTGGGATGATTGCGCTTGTGATTGCGATTGTGTACAGTGTGGCGGCGGGGGCGTTTTGTCCGTGGGCAAGCGTTTTGTCGCTGCCGCTGTTTTTGCTGGCTTATGGGGTATTTTTGTTTTTCCGTGATCCTGAACGTTATCCGCCGGAAGATGAGAAGGCGATTTTGTCTCCGGCGGATGGGCGTATTTGTTTGATTAGTGAGGAAGAGTTGCCGGATGGGTTGGCGGACGGGAAGAAGCATTGGCGGGTGTCTGTGTTTATGAGTGTGTTCAATGTGCATGTGAATCGTCTGCCGACGGCGGGGACGGTGGTGCGCAAGGAGTATATTGCCGCGGGGAAGTTTTTCAATGCGTCGCTGGATAAGGCGTCGAAAGAGAATGAGAGATGCAACTACCTTATTAAGGCGGAGAATGGGCAGGAGTATGGCGTGACGCAGATTGCGGGGTTGGTGGCGCGGCGGATTGTGCCGCAGGTTGAGGAGGGTGCGCATTTGAAGGCGGCGGAGCGGTTTGGACTGATTCGGTTTGGATCGCGGCTCGATGTGTATTTACCGGAGGGCGTGGTGCCGAGCGTGCGGATTGGCCAGGTGATGGTCGCGGGCGAGACGGTACTCGGACATTTATCATGAGCGAAGAACAACAGATTCCATTGCGGGCGATTGTGCCGAATTTGATTACGTCGATGGCGGCGTGTGCGGGGATTACGTCGATTTCGTTTTCGAGCGAAGGGCGTTTCATGCCGGCGTTGTGGGCGCTTTTGGTGGCGTGTATTTGTGACGGGATTGATGGACGCGTGGCGAGGTTGTTGAACGCGAGTTCGAAGTTGGGGGCGGAGTTGGATTCGCTCGCCGACTTTGTGAACTTTGGTGTGGCGCCGGCGATGTTTATGTATTTTTGGATGACGGGTGGGCCGGCGCATGTGTTGGCGGATGGGACGGTTGTGCCGCAGCCGCTGATACGGATTGTGCTGGGGTGTGCACTTTATTATGCGATGTGTGATTGTTTTCGGTTGGCGCGGTTCAATACGATGTTGGAACAGCCGGCGTTGCCGTATTGGAAGCATTTCTTTACGGGTGTGCCGGCGCCGGGTGGATGTTGGATGGTGTTGACGCCCGCGATTTTGTCGCTTGCGCTAGATGCGCGCGGCATTTCTCCTGCGTTCGCGGCATTTTTGCAGAATCCGTGGACGGGGATTTTCATGCTTGTGTTTGTGGGGTCGTTGATGGCGTCGCGCCTGCCGACGATCTCCTTGAAGGCGGTGCATATTTCGAAGAGTTATTTGCTGCCGACGATGGCGGGGCTGTTGTTGTTGGTGGCGCTCCTCGTGACGAACTTTTGGATTACGTTGGGCGTGATTGGTGTGGGGTATATTTTGACGGTGCCGTTGACGGGCTGGTGTTTTTTGAAGGTGCGCGCGGCGTGGGAAAAGACGCATCCAGAAGGTATTCAAGAAGAAGAAAAACCACAATTTGATTTATAATTACTAACAGAAAGGCTAACATGGAAGACTCCAAAGACTTCATGGTATTTTCGGGCACGGCCAATCTCGCGCTCGCAGAAAAGGTGGCGAACTACCTCGGCAAGCCACTCAACAAGATTGATATCAAGCACTTCCCGGATGGCGAAACGTTTTGCCAGATTATTGATCCAGTGCGTGGCAAGGATGTGTTTGTGATTCAGTCGGGCTCGCCGAATCCGAATGAGGCGTACATGGAATTGTTCGTGATTATGGACGCCTTGAAGCGTGGGTCGGCGGCGCGCATTACGGCGGTGTTGCCGTACTATGGGTATGCGCGTCAGGACCGCAAGGATCAGCCGCGGGTGCCGATTACGGCGCGGCTCATTGCGAACTTGTTGCAGACGGCGGGCGCGAATCGCGTGTTGACGATGGATTTGCACGCGAACCAGATTCAGGGCTTTTTTGATATTCCGCTGGATCACCTGAAGGCGGAGCCGGTGATTTTGAAGTACATTCGCGATCAGCACTGGGCCAAGCCAGTTGTGGTGTCGCCGGATACGGGTGGGGCGAAGACGGCGTATGGGTATAGCCGCAAGCTTGGGTGCGGGCTCGCGATTGTGGCGAAGCAGCGTACGGGCGATGCGACGGTGGATGCGTTCAGCGTCGTTGGTGATGTGAAGGATTGTGATGTCATTATGGTTGATGATATGACGGCGACGGGTGGCACGTTGAGCGCGGCCGCGAAGATGTGCCGCGATAATGGCGCGAAGAGCGTGCACGCGTTTGTTTCGCACTTCCCGCTCACCGAGAAGGGCGTTGATCGCTTGACGCACGAGACGCAGCTTGACGAGCTTGTGGTGACAGATTCGATTCCGCTTCGTGCGGGCTTTGATCCAGCGCAGTTGCCGTTCAAGTTGACGCAACTTTCTGTCGCGCCGCTGATTGGCGAGGCCATTAAGCGGACACATATGAACGAATCGATCAACGACTTGTTCAACCACGAATAACGACTGAACGCGATGAAAGTCATCGTTGGTTTAGGCAATCCGGGTGCGCAGTATGAGAATACTCCGCACTCGATTGGTTTCGAGGCGGTGGATGCGATTGCCGCGGCGATGGGCGCGACTTGGCAAGAAAAGAAACAATGCTCGTGCTTGATGGCGCGCGGCACTTTTGCTGGGCAATCCGTTATTCTCGCCAAGCCCCAAACCTACATGAATCTTTCGGGTAATTCGGTTGCGCCGCTCGTCAAGTACAACAACGCGACCGCGGCAGATTTGCTCGTCATTCAAGACGACATTGATTTGCCAGTTGGACGCATGCGCATTCGTAAGACGGGCTCGTGCGGCGGGCATAATGGAATTCGCAACATCATTTCG
Organism: Anaerovoracaceae bacterium; assembly: GCA_963629255.1. Taxonomy (GTDB): domain Bacteria; phylum Verrucomicrobiota; class Kiritimatiellia; order RFP12; family UBA1067; genus UBA1067. The sequence continues at coordinate 24,795 of CAVGIZ010000001.1, read as the reverse complement.
GCGCTTGGCACGACGGCGTTCACGCGCCTCAAATTGGGCGTCGGCAAAGATAAGTCGGATGTCGTAGCGCATGTCTTAGGGAAGTTTGACCCTGCGACGCGCAAGACGATGGACGTCGTTGTGGCTGAAGCCGTGCACGCGGCGGAATTGATTTTGACGCAAGGACCCGACAAAGCGATGAACACGTATAATGGATGGAGTGTAACGAATGGCTGAACTCAATGAAACGCCGCGCGGCAATCGCATTCACATTGCCTTTTTTGGTTTGCGCAACGCGGGCAAATCCACGCTCGTCAACGCCTTTACAGGCCAGCAACTCGCCATTGTGAGCGATGTTGCGGGCACGACGACCGACCCCGTTTCCAAGGCGATGGAAATCCTTCCACTCGGGCCGTGCTTGATTACGGATACGGCGGGACTTGATGACGTGGGCGAGCTTGGCAAAGAGCGCGTCAAGAAAACGCTCGATGTTTTGGCAACGACGGATGTCGCCGTTTGGGTTTCATCGGGGCTCGTGGACGATTCCAAGGCACATCAAACATTTGAAGAAGAATGCCGCGCACGCAAGGCGACGGTACTCAACTTTCACCGCGGAGAAAGTGCCGCGGACTTGAAACAACGCATTGCCGCGTTGCAATTGACCGAGACGCCGCCACCGCTTTTGGACGGTCTTGTCAAAGCACTTGATCGCGTCATTTGTGTTTGCCCAATTGATTCGTCTGCACCGAAGGGACGCCTTATTTTACCGCAACAACAAGTGATTCGCGAGTGCCTTGACTTGGGCGCGTTTTGCACGGTGTGCCAACCCAATACGCTGGAGGCGGCCGACCCCAAAACTGCCGCGCTTGTGGTTACCGATTCGCAAGCGTTCGGTGCGGTGCGAAAGACGATGCTTGCGATTTCGCCCACGACGCCGCTGACGTCCTTTTCCATTTTGTTTGCGCGGCAAAAAGGTGACCTCGCTGAATACGAAAAAGGAATTGCCGCGCTCAAGAAGTTGCGCTCGGGCGACCGCGTATTGATTGCGGAAGGTTGCACACATCATCGCCAATGCAAGGATATTGGCATGGTGCAAATTCCTAAGGCACTTGCCAAACTTTCGGGGACGAGCGATTTGGCACTTACGCCCACAAGTGGCACTTCATTCCCTCTCATAGCGCCCGATGGCCGGCCGTTCAATCTCGTCGTTCAATGCGGCGGGTGTATGCTGACGCGGCGCGAAGTCCAACGCCGCATTGTGCTTTGCCGCGAAGCGGGCGTACCCATCGTCAATTATGGAATGGTGCTCGCGACGCTGAATGGAATCGAAGTCCAACCTGGCTCGTGCATCGTCAAACTATGAATCTTGCCAACATCTTCGGACGCTTCAATTTGCATACGCACTCAACGTGGTGCGATGGGAAGTCGACGCCCGAAGAGATGATTCAAGCGGCCCTTGCGCAAGGCCTTACCACGCTCGGCTTTTCGTCGCATGCGATGCTTCCGTATAACGACATTGACTGGGTTCTGACGACGGAAAAACTGCCGCGGTATATCGACGAATTGCGGACCCTTCAAGCGAAGTATCAAGACCAGATTAGCATTCTCGTTGGCGTGGAAGGGGACTACATTCCCGGCGCGTCGGAGCCCAGCACGGCCGTCTATGGAAAGTATGGCGTTGATTACATCATTGGTTCTGTGCATGAAGTCGTTGCGCCCGATGGCGCGTGGGTGCATGTGGATGCCTCGCCCGAAGAATTGAAGAGCGGGCTTGAGGCCCATTATAAAGGCGATGCACGCGCATTTATCACGGATTACTTTCGTGAGATTCGTGCGATGATTCAAACGTGCGACTTCAATATTCTCGGGCATCTCGACCTCGTGCGAAAGTTCAATGAGAAGCATCCCTACTTTGATGAGACGGCACCGTGGTACTTGAATGAAGTTCGCGCGACATTGGAAACACTCGCCGCGACCAACAAAATTCTTGAAGTCAACACAGGCGGCATGGCACGCGGCTGGACGACGGATGCCTATCCCGCGGCACATTTGCGCGAGCTGATTCGTCGTGATTTCCCCACGATCCCACTCATCCTTTCATCGGACGCACATTCTGCCGCGGCCCTCACATTCGCCTTCGACACAATCCAATTATGAAGAAGTTCATTCGCCTCGATACATTTGCCGCGACCGCGCCGTACCTCCTTTGGATGGTCCTGATGTTCGCCTTGCCGACCTCGGCCGTGTCGTATGCTGTGCGCACGTTCGTGACGTTTGTCGCGCTCTTCATTCTTTATCCACGCCTTTCTCCAAAGGCCATTGATGCACGTTCCAATATGAAGTGGTACTCGACTTTCCTTTGGGGCATGCTCGTTGGTCTGGGCGTTTGTCTCGTTTGGGTCGCGCCCGAACAATTCGAATTCTATCGCCGCTATCTCGTGATTGGTGGAGCGGAAAGTGCCGCGGATTCATCACCGTATGATCCTTACTTTTGCGGTTGGCCCTTGACGCTCTTCCGCCTCGTTGGCAGCGCCTTTATCATCGCGCCCACAGAGGAACTTTTCTTCCGCTCCTTCCTGTATCGTCGCCTTATTTCGCGCGACTGGACCGCGACACCGCTCAGCACCTTCGACCTCTCCGCATTCCTTTGGACAACGGGTCTCTTCGCGCTTGAACATGATCGCCTTCTGGTCGCAATTTTGGCCGGCGCCGCCTACAACTTCCTCGCGATTCGCAAAGGCCTTTCCGCGGCAATTTTGGCCCACGTCGTGACGAATCTCCTGCTTGGGCTTTACGTCATTTACACGGGCAATTGGGGCTTTTGGTAATGCGTGCGCCGACGATTATTTTGGCCGCGGGCGACTTCCCGAAGAAGGGCACAAAGGTCTATACAACATTGGCTGCGGCGAAGCGCGTTGTCTGTTGCGATTCTGCCGCGGATGCCTATCGTAAAGAATTCCGCCGTGACCCCACTCTCACCGTCGGCGATTGCGATTCCCTGCGCGGCACTTTTGCCGCGGTCGTCCACATTCCCGAACAAGAAACGAATGATCTCGAGAAGGCGATTCGCGTGTGCCAGAAGAAAGGGTGGTCGAATCTTTTGATTTTGGGCGCGACTGGCAAACGCGAAGATCATACAATTGGCAATATTTTCCGCGCACTTGAATTCGGTATTCCCATTTTGACGGACTTTGGATTCTTCCATGTCGTAGAACCGAACAAAGTGAATCGATTCAAAATGCCTCTTGGCGCGGCACTTTCTATTTTTGCGCCCAACCCAAAGACGCGCATGACCTCGACTGGACTTGAATGGCCGCTCGACAAGGTTCGCTTCAAGAATCTCTATTGTGCGACCTTGAATCGCGCCATCCGTCGCATGGTTACGCTCAAGACCACCTACCATGCGTACCTTTACGAAGCCTTCTAACCAAGGGTTGATGGTGGGGCGGGGGATTTGGCTGAAATTTTTGAAAAAAGGGGGTTGCGCGATGGACGGAAATATGGTATAATATGCGCTCGTTGTGCGAGATCGGGGCTATAAACCGGTTTCCCTCGCGGGCTGGCAAAGGTGCTGGTGGCGGGTAATGCGGACAAAACCCTGGATAAGGGGCACAAATCCGAAAGTAAAAAGGAACAAAAGAAGATGCAGAAGAGCTATCGTGCTCCGAACCCGGGTGATAATCGCTCGTGGTACATCATTGATGCGACGGAGAAGCCGCTTGGTCGGCTTGCTGTCGTTGTGGCAAACAAACTCCGTGCGAAGGATTTGCCGACGTTTGATCCGTCGGTGGATGCTGGTGCGTTCGTGATTGTGACGAATGCGGCGAAAGTTAAGCTCACGGGCAAGAAGGAAGAGCAGAAGGAATATCAGCGTTACAGCGGTTTCCGTGACGGTTTGAAGCGTTTCACGGCGGCTGAGATGCGTGCGAAACATCCTGACCGTATGATTAAGGAAGCGGTTTGGGGGATGCTCCCGAAGAACAACATTGCGCGTAAGATGATGACGCGTCTGAAAGTGTTTGCGGGTGCTGAACATACTCACGCGGCGCAGAAGCCGATTGAAATCAAGCTCTAAGGAGGATTTTAGAAATGGCAAAGAAGGCAATTTCTGCAGGTACGGGTCGTCGGAAGACGGCGACGGCGCGTGTGACGTTGATGGAAGGCAAGGGTGTGTGGACGGTGAACCGTGTGGCGCTTGAGGATTACATTCAGTCCGAGGCGTTGCGTGATTACTTGAAGCAACCGGTTGCGATCAGCGGCTACGACATGACGAAGGTTGACGTTGTGGTGTTCGCCAAGGGCGGCGGTATTTCGGGTCAGGCTGGTGCGATTCGTCACGGTTTGGCGCGAGCGCTTGTTGAGGCGGATGAGACGACGCGTGCGGCTTTGAAGAAGGCCGGGTGCATGACGCGTGACAGCCGCATGAAAGAGCGTAAGAAACCAGGTCAGCCTGGTGCCCGTAAGCGCTTCCAGTTCTCGAAGCGTTAATCGTGGGACACTCTCACGCCTGGCGTTGGCTGGGCGTGGGGGATGTTGGTTTACCTTCGCGACCGCTGGGGCATTGGGTTCCTGGTCCGAAGGTTTGTGTTATTATTTATGTTCTCGAAGGTTGGGACAGTAGTATGGCATTTGGATTTTTGAAGAAGATCGCGGCAGTTTTTACGGGCGGGAAGTCGAAGAAGGCACCTGCGCGTGGGAAGGACCGCGGCGGAAAGAATCAGGGGAGAGGACAGAAGGGACCGGCGCGTTCTGGGAACGGCGGTCGGAATGGTGGGCGCAAGGAACAGCCGCGCGGGAAGGGCGGAGCTGGTGGTGCGCCTGCGTCGCGGCCTGTGCGTAAGGATGGCAGGCCGAATCAAGGCGCGGGGAATCGTCCGCGGCGGGATAGTGGTGCGGTGCGGCGGAATGGTGGTCGGCGTGGGCCTGAGAGGGTGAACACGGCGGCGAACGAGATGCGTCCAGGTGGTGTTATTAGCGCGGCAGAATTGGCGGCGCGGAAGGCGGCGCATGAGGCGTGGGATCCAGCGTCGTTTGCGGTGGAGCCATTGGAAGGTAAGAAGCGTTTTCACGATTTTGATTTGCCGAGCGAAGTGATGCATGGCATTGCGGACTTGGGTTTCAAGTATTGTACGGAGATTCAGGCGTTGTCGCTGGAGCAGGCGCTGGCGGGGAAGAACATTGCGGGCAAGGCGCAGACGGGGTCGGGCAAGACCGCGGCGTTTTTGGTTGCGATTTTGACGCGGTATTTGCGGACGCCGGAGAGCCGTGCGAAGACGGGCGGGACGCCGCGGGCCTTGGTAATTGCGCCGACGCGCGAATTAGTGATTCAGATTTGCAAGGATGCGGATGCGATTGGTAAGTATTGCGCTTTGAGGTCGCTTGCGATTTATGGTGGGATGGATTATGACCGCCAGAAGCGCGAGGTGCTCGATGCGCCGGTGGATTTGCTGGTGGCGACGCCGGGGCGGTTGCTCGATTTTGTGAAGTCGCGCGTCATAGATTTGGAGCATGTGGATACGCTTGTGATTGATGAAGCGGACCGGATGCTCGATATGGGCTTTATCCCAGATGTGCGGCGGATTATGTCGCGCTTGCCGCCGAAGGAAAAGCGTGCGACGATGCTGTATTCGGCGACGCTGAACGAGACGGTGATGAAGCTTGCGATGCAATGGATGGAGGAGCCGTACAAGGCGGAAGTTGCGACGGAGACGAACGCAACGGATACGGTGCGGCAGGTCGTTTACATTGTACGCTCGCAGGATAAGTTCAAGGTACTCTTCAACCATATTGCGCTTCATCCAGATGCGCGGACGATTGTGTTTTGCAATCGGAAGTCGACGACGGAAGATGTGTATGAATCGCTGAAGGTGCGCGGCATTAGCGTTGAGATGTTGTCGGGCGATGTGAATCAGAACAAGCGTTTGATGGTGCTGGATGCGTTTCGCGATGGGCAGATCAAGATTGTTGTGGCGACGGATGTGGCGGGCCGCGGCATTCATGTTGACGACATTGAATACGTCATCAACTTTGACTTCCCATACGAGGCGGAAGATTACGTCCATCGTATTGGGCGGACGGGTCGCGCGGGGCATACGGGCATTGCGATTAGCTTTGCGGATGAGGATGAATCGTTTGCGATTCCGGAGATTGAGGAATACATCAAGGAGCCGCTCAAGTGCACGATGATTCAGGACGATGATCCGCTTTTGAAGGAACTTCCGCCGCGTGGCACAAAGTTGCAAGGCGTGGATTCGGAGGCGCGTGCGACGGTGGATGCGCGTGAGGCGGTGACGGATGAGGAGCGTGCGGCAGCCGCGGCACTTACGGGTGCGGTGACGGCCCACACGGCGACGGGTGCGACGGCGTATTTGAAAGGCGATTATCCAGAGCGGGAGTTGCCGAAGTTTGAGCATGCGCTTGAACCGAAGGCGCCGCCACCAGATGAAAAGCACATCTACGACAAGCCAGTTGAACAGACGGCGAAGGTCGAGGAGTGGCAAGTCTAACGATGGCGGGACTTCAACTGACCGTGGTCATCACGACGAAGAATGAGGCGGCAAATATTGCCGCCTGCATTCATTCTTTTGATGCGGTGCGTGAACAAGGGAAGGTTGAAGTCATTGTCGTTGATAATGCGTCCACGGATGAGACGAAGAAGATTGCCGCGGAGTTGGGCGCGGCAGTTTTTGACAAGGGTCCGGAGCGGAGCGCGCAACGCAATTTGGGTTGGCAGAAGGGGCATGCGCCGTGGGCGATGATTATTGATGCGGATATGATTATTCCGCCTGAGACGGTGGAGGAGATTCTGGGAAAAACTGCCGCGGGGTTTGAGGCGAAGACGGCGGCGTATTGGATTCCTGAAGTGCGGACGGGGACGGGGTTTCGGGTTCGGGCGCGGAACTTTGAGCGGAGTTTCTATAACGGGACGTGCATTGATGCGTTGCGTCTTTTTCGGAAGGATGTGTTGGAGAAGACGGGCGGGTACGATGAGAACTTGATTGCGGGTCCGGAAGATTGGGAACTTGATATTCGTATCTTGGCGTTGGGGGTGAAGTGTGAAGTGCTGGAACATCATTTGATTCACAATGAACGCCAGCTGACGTTGAAGCGCGTGCTTGAGAAGAAGGCGTACTATTCGCATTCGATGGCGGCGTATCAGGCGAAGTGGCCGAATCATCCCGCGGTGAAGAAGCAGTTCTCGCTTTATTATCGCTACTTGGGCGTGTTTATTGAGAAGGGGAAGTGGCGGAAGATTTTGCGTCATCCGATTTTGTTTGTTGGCGTGATGTGCGAGCGGGTGCTGGTGGGATTTGTCTATTTGAAGAATCGAAAGAAGTGAGGCGGAGATGGCGGACGGAGATTATGAACGCCGCGGCGGGCGCGAAGCCGAGCTGAAACGCTTCCACGAGATACTTGAGCAGATAAAGAAATCTGCCGCGGAAAAAGCTGAGAAGCAAGAGAAGAAAACCACTTGACCGCGGCACTTTTTGTGCGGCAGGGGAGGACGTTTGGGGTGTCCAGGAAGGAAGTTTAGGTTTTCCAGGGGGGAAATTTGGTGCTGCACCGGGTGTAACTCATATCTGGACCGGGTGTAACTCATGTCTGCACCGGGTGTAACTCATGTCTGGACCGGGTGTAGACACGAGTTGCACCGGGTGTAGACACAAGCTGCACCGGGTGGAGACATGAGCTGCACCGGGTGTAGATATAAAAGTTATGGTGTATTTGGGTGAACGTTCCTAATGGAGGAGGAGGAATTCCTCAGCTGAGGGGGATTAGATGAGGGTCGAAAGGATTGAATCGCAGACTTCGGTGCCGCGGGAGGTGAGGCGGTAGATGGAGCCTTCGCATGTGAGGAGACCTGTTTGGACGGCATCGTCCAGGGCGTTTTTCCATTCGGGATGAAGGGCGGTGTCGAGTCCATCGGTGGTACGAAGGCGGAAGAGGGTGCGTTCTTTTAGGTCGAAGTCGGGAGAGACTTCTTCGATATGTGCGTGAGGGGTGGCGAGGTTTTGGGTGCGTTTGAGGCCGATGCGGCCATGAGCGCCGTCGCCGAGGCCGAGATAATTTTCGCCGCGCCAGACGGCGAGGTTATGCTTCGCGGCAAATCCTTCGCGGGCGTAGGAGGAGATTTCGTAGCGGTTGAGGCCGATTTCGTGAAGGAATTTGGAGAGGATGGCGATACGGTTGAGGGTGGTGTCGTCATCGGGAGGCGCGGGAGATTTGCCGCGGGCGATGAGGTTTGAGAGGATGGATTTGGGTTCGAGGATGAGGGAGTAGACGGAGCAGTGGGTGAGGCCCCAGTTGGCGAGGCGAGCGTGGCGAGGGAGAAGTGCCGCGGTTTCGCCTGGGTAGCCGACGATGAGGTCGATGCCCGCGTTCTCGACGTGTTGCCGGACGAGGGAGAAGGCGCGCTCCGCGAAAGAGAAAGTATAGCCGCGACCCATTTGAGAGAGGATGTCGTCGTCGAGGGATTGGACGCCCATGGAGATGCGGTTGACGCCTTGTGCGGATAGGGTTTGGAGGAGGTTGGGGGTGACGTCGAGTGGGTGGAGTTCGACGGTGAATTCGGTTGAGGGCGAGAGGTAGTTTTGGAGGGAGGAGAGGAGTGGTGAGAGGTTGCAGAGGGCTGGGGAGCCGCCGCCGAAGTAGATGGTTTTGAGTGGGCGGGAGAGGCTGAAGGAGGGAAGTGCCGCGGCGAGGGAACGGACGTAGGCGTCGCGTTCATCTTGGGATGTGCCGGCGCGCGAATGCAGGGCGCAATAGGTGCATTTGCGGCGGCAGAAGGGGAAGTGGATGTAGAGGTGTTCTACTTGAACCACGCCTTCAAGGCTTTGACCCGATTGAGTTTTTCCCATGGGAAGATATCGCGCCCGAAGTGGCCGTAGTTGACGGTGTCTTGATAGCACCAGCCGCGCGGATTGAGGAGGTGTAAGTCCTCCGTAATCGCGTAGGGGCGGAAGTCGAAGATTTTGCCCGAGAGGAGCATTTTTTCGAGTTTGGCCTCGGTGACATTTTGTGCCGCGGTGCCGAAGGTGTTCACGCAGAAGCTGACGGGTTTATCGACGCCGATGGCGTAGGCGACTTCGATTTGGCAACGTTCGGCGAGGCCAGAAGCGACGATGTTTTTCGCGGCATAGCGCGTGTAGTACGCGGCCGAGCGGTCCACCTTAGAAGGGTCCTTACCTGAGAATGCGCCGCCGCCATGCGCGGCAAACCCGCCGTAGGTATCGACGATGATTTTGCGACCTGTGAGGCCTGAATCGCCGCAAGGGCCGCCGACGACGAACTTACCTGTTGGATTGATGAGGAAGCGCGTTTTGTTGGTGAGGAGCTTTGTGCCGGCGAGGAAGTCGCGGCAGATTTGTTCGAGCTCGGCATAATGTTTTTTGGAGGCGCCTTCTTCCGTTGTTTGATGGGAGAGGACGAGTGTGTCGAGGCGAACGGGGCGTCCATTTTCATAGACGATGGAGAGTTGGCTTTTGGAATCGGGTCGGAGCCAAGGGAGTTCGCCTGAATGGCGCAAGGACGCGAAGTGCTTGAGGAGCTTGTGCGCGTAGAGGATGGGCGCGGGAAGGAATTCGGGCGTCTCATTTGTGGCGTAGCCGAACATCATGCCTTGGTCGCCTGCGCCTTGTTTGGCGGCGGTGCGGCGATTGACGCCGCGGGCGATGTCAGGGGATTGGCCATGCAAGTAGGAATGGTACGCGAAGGTATCGAAGCTGAAGTGTTCTTCGGGGCGGTCGTAGCCGACCTTTTGGGCGATTTTGCGTGCGATGTGTTCGGTGTTGATTTTGTCGAAGCCGCGGCAAGTGATTTCGCCGAGGTTGAAGACGACATCGGGGCCGACCATGGTTTCGCAGGCGACGTGCGCGGAGCGGTCGGCCTTGAGGCACGCGTCGAGGATGGCGTCCGAGATTTGGTCTGCGACCTTATCAGGATGGCCTTCGGAGACGGACTCCGATGAAAAGATGTAGCTCTGATTCATAACTTAATGCTCACAAAAACTCTTTGTCTAGAAACAGGGTATATTATACCATATTTAGAGAGAGAAATAAAGTCCCTTTTTTTGAGGAAACCTACTTGCGTTTGGAGGGTAGATATGGTATAATATGTGGTTGATGACCAGGCGAGGATATTGGGTTTGTGTTCTCCTTTTGTTGGGGAGCGTATTGACCGCGGCAGAAGTGCCGCGGGACTTGGCTTTGCGTGTGAATCCATTGGCGGGGAAGAATGCGAAGAAGGGTGGGACGATACGATTGAATTCGGTGCCGCCGAAGAGTCAGAATGGATATACCGACAACAATGTTTACACGCGGATGACGTTTGAATTGATGTATGAATCGATGCTCGGGATGGACCCGATGACGATGGATGTGATGCCGGGGCTGGCGAAGGCGTGGGAGGTGTCGGAGGATGGGCGAGAGTTTGTGTTTGAGATGGATGAGCGTGCGAGATGGTCGGACGGGGAGAGGGTGACGGCGGAGGATGTGAAGTGGACGTTTGATGTGGTGATGGATGCGAAGAATGATACGGGGGTTTGGAAGGTGATGTTGGGCGGGTTTGAGTCGCCGGTGGTGGATGGTGAGAAGGTTGTGTTTCGTAAGAAGGGCGAGGCGGAGCGGAATTGGCGGGACTTGATTACGCTGGGGGGATTTCCGATTTTGCCGCGGCATCGTTTGGAAGGGAAGGATTTCAATCGGCTTGATTTTGTGGGCGAGGTGGTGTCGGGTCCGTATGAATTGGCGCGGGTAGAGGAGCAGGTTGAGGCGGAATGGAGGCGGCAAGGGGCGTGGTGGCGCGGCGGATTTGAGGCGTATCGGAATGTGTATAATTTTGATCGGATTATTTTGAGGTATTACATTGACAATGAGAATGCGTTTGAGGCGTTGAAGGCGCAGGCGATTGATGTGTATCCGGTGTATACGGCGCGGATTATGGCGCAGGAGACGTATGGGGAGAAGTTTGAGAAGAATTGGCTTTTGAAGAGGCGGGTGAGGAATCATGCGCCGATTGGGTTTCAGGGATTTGCGATGAATACGCGGCGGTTTCCGTTTGATGATGTGCGGGTGCGGAAGGCGATGGCGATGTTGATTGATCGCGAGACGATGAATCGGACGATGATGTCGAATGCGTATTTTTTGTTGAGGTCGTATTTCACGGATTTGTATGATGGGGAGCATGTGTGTACGAATGAGTTGTGGCGGTATGATGTGGGGGCGGCGCAGGAGTTGTTGGCGCAGGCGGGGTTTAGTCGGAATGCGGAGGGGGTTTTGGAGAAGGATGGGAAGGTGTTTAGCTTTACGTTTTTGTCGCGGTCGTCGACGGAGGATAAGTTCTTGGCGCTGTTTGATCATGCGCTCAGGGCGTGTGGGATACGGATGGCGATTGTGCGGAAGGATTTTGCGGGGTGGATGCGGGATATGGATGGGTTCAATTTTGATATGACGTGGGCGGCGTGGGGCGCGGGGACGATTAAGGAGCCGGAGGCGATGTGGCTTTCAAGCGAGGCGGAGCGGAAGGGGTCGAACAACATTACGGGATTTAAAAGTGCCGCGGTGGATGAATTGATTCGGCGGGAAAAGACGATGCCCGATATGGCAACGAGGAATGAGGCGTATCGTGAGATTGATGCGCATCTTGCGGCGGAGGTGCCGTATGCGTTGTTGTGGCATGTGGATGAGACGAGGCTGATTTATTGGAACAAGTTTGGGATGCCGCCGACGTGCCTGGATCGTTTTTCGGGTGAGGAGGCGGTGTTGACGTATTGGTGGTATGACGAGGATCGCGCGGCGGAATTGAAGGAGGCGAGGGCGAAGAGAACGTGCTTGCCGAATGTGCCGGAGCGCGTGAATTTTGATGAGGAGGTACAGAGAAAATGAATGACGAGTATCAACTGTTGGATTCGGGTGATGGGCGCAAGTTGGAGCGGTTTGGGCGTTATGTGTTGGCGCGGCCGTGTTCGCAGGCGTTGTGGCGGCCGACGTTGGGCGCGGCGGATTGGAGCGCGGCGGATGCATCGTTTGATCGTGAGGATGGGAACCATTGGCATGGGCGGACGAACTTGCCGAAGGAATGGCAGATTGAGACGGCGGGGATTAAGTTTAAATTGGGCGGAACGGACTTCGGGCATTTGGGGATTTTTCCGGAGCAGCGGGCGCAATGGAAGTGGATTCGTGAGACGGTGCAGAAGAGAAGTGCCGCGGAAGGGCATGTGAGCGCGTTGAATTTGTTTGCGTATTCGGGTGGGTCGACGATGGCGGCGGCGTTGGGGGGCGCGGAGGTGTGCCATTTGGATGCGTCGCGTGGGATGGTGGATTGGGCGCGTGATAATGCGGCGTTGAATGGGCTTGGGGGGCATCCGATTCGGTGGATTGTGGATGATGCGCACAAGTTTATGAAGCGTGAGATTCGCCGCGGTCATCAGTATGATGCGATTATTTTGGACCCGCCGACGTTTGGTCGTGGGGCGGGTGGCGAGATGTATAAGATTGAGCGGGATTTGAAGGAGACGTTGGGGCTGGTGAAGGATTTGCTTTCGGCGCGGCCGTTGTTTGTTTTGTTCTCGTCGCACACGCCAGGGCTTTCGCCGATTGTGGCGAAGAATATCTTGGGGCAGTTGTTCCCGAAGGCGACGTTGGAGGCGGGCGAAATGTTGCTGGAGGGCGACGCGTTGGCGTGCCCGAGCGGGATTTTTTGCCGCGCTTGTTTTTGATTAGGTGAGGGACGCGAAGGCGCGTGTGGCTTGGTCGGTTGATTCGAAGCGAATGCCGCGCCAGCCTGCGTTTGTGGCCGCGTCGATGTTTGTTTGGGTATCGTCGATGAAGACGAGATCAGCGGCGGGGAGTTCCATGCGCGATTGGGCGAGGTCGTAGATTTCGCGTTGCGGTTTGTAGAGCTTTTCTTCGCCTGAAATGACGAGGGCTGAGGCTTGCGCGATGTAGTCGCCAAAGTACTTGCGGAAGAGCGGCGCGAATTCGTTCGACATGTTGGTGAGGATGCCGATGCGATAGCCGTCCGCGCGGAGGGCCTTCATCCATTCGAGCGTGCGTTCATTGCGATAGAGCCAGCTGGAACGATCGACTTCGACGATGCGCTGGAGGTCGGTTGAAGAGACGGTGATGCCTTCGTCTGCCCAGATTTTGGCGTACATTTCAGCGAGTGTGAGGAAGCCGCCATCGTGCAAGTTGCGGTACTTCTTGAAGCCGCGCACGAGGACGTCCCAGGGAATGCCGAGGGAGGCCATGATGGGTTTGAGGCGGTCTGGCATGACGGAGGTGGTCATGACGCCGCCGAAATCGAAGACGACGCCTTTGACGGGACGATGTTCACCGCGGCAGATTTGCCGGGCTTGCTCGAGGGCCTTGGCGCGATGGGAGATGGCATTTTTTCCCGCGGCAGAAAGTTCTCCGAAGGAACGCGTTTCGCCATCAGGGATAAAGAGTGGGTCGTAGCCAAAGCCCGCGGCACCGGAGGGGGATTCAGCGATGTGGCCGTAGCAGCGGCCGAGCGCGAGGTGCTCGCGGCCTTCTGGGTCGATGAGAGCGATGGCGCACGTGAAGTTTGCGCGGCGGTCTTGGACGCCTGTGAGGTTCTTGAGGAGGAGAGCGTTGTTGGCGGGGGTGGAACATTCCTCGCCCGCGTAGCGTGCGCTGTGGACGCCAGGTGCGCCGTGGAGCGCGACAACTTCAATACCTGAATCATCCGCCATGCACCAAGCGCCTGGATGCCGCGCGGCGATGGCGCGCACCTTGATGAGCGCGTTGCCAGCAAAGGTCGGTGCATTTTCATCCACGCCTTGTGGATCATCGGCAATGACCTCAAAGTCCTCTGGGAGGATTTGAGAAATCTCACGCACCTTGTGTGCGTTATGCGTCGCGATAAAAAGTTTCATAGCGTATATTATACCATAATCTGCGGCGTTGCGCAACCCAGTAAAATAAGGGAGGAAAAACCCCCGGTCACTCGACACGGGGGAAGGAGAGGGTTAGATGATTTGGGGCGCGCGCGAGGCGATGTTCCCCAAATGTCGGGCGATGTCGCGAATCAATGCGAGGACGCCCACAAGAATGAAGCCATCCGCTTTGGCGTCTGCTTCTTTTGTATGAAGATTTGCCGCGCTACGTGCATTGACTTTGCGGATTTGATCCACAACTTCTTGCTCTTGCGTCTTGGCCAATTCGGCCGCTTTCAAATCGCCTTTCAGCGCCGCGAGGGTCGAGCGCGAGAGGTGGCGGATTGAATGAAGAATGTCGCGGAGGAGTTCGCGGTCGTCATGCGTCAGGTCATTGCGGCCCTTAGCGGTGCGGCGCGAGAGAATGAGCGCGAGGTCGGAAATACGTTCGGCATCATTGATGCAGTGGACGATTTCGGGCAAGGCGCGCGCGGCATTTTCACTCAGCTTGCGTTGCGAAATTGAGATGAGGTAATCGCGAATAGAAAGCTGTTGGCGGTCGACTTCATCTTCTGCCGTATGAAGCGACTCATCGGAAACGGCCGCGTCGCCCAGGCCCGATTTGACGGCCACATTCACAAGCGTCGTGGCGCGGCGGGTCATATCGGACAGAGCACGGACCGCGGCAGAAATTGCGAGGTCGGGCGCCGCGAGGAGGCGGGGTTCAAGCATGTTCAAGGACTTTGAACGACGGCGCTCTGGAATGATTTTTTCGCAGAGGCGCGCCAAGAGCGGGATGAACGCCGAAAGCACAATCACGTTTGTCACGTTGAAGATGGAGTGCGCCATGGCGACGTAGCGGCCCGGATTTTCGCCCATCAGTCCACGGCCTTCTGTGCACATTTCAACAAGGTGGAAGAAAACCGGCGCGGCAATTCCATCGCGGTCAGTCGTCACGATTGTGAAGCTGAGGACGACGAGGCAAGTGCCAATCAAGTTGAAGAGGGCGTGCGCGAGGGCCGTGCGGCGCGCGTTCGCGTTGGCGCCAATCGAGGCAAGTGCCGCGGTGATGGTTGTGCCAATATTGTCGCCCAGGACAATCGGAATGGCTGTCCACACACCAATGACGCCCGTCGTCGCCAGCGCAATCGTAATGCCAATTGTCGCGGACGAACTTTGCACAATCATCGTGCAAGCCGTGCCAACCGCAATCGCGCCAAGAACCGAACCAAACGGCAAGCGGCCATTCACAGGCGTGCAATCAAAGGATGAGAAGAACGCAATGAAGCGTGGCATTTCTGCAAGCACTTTCAATTCGTTCGTCATCATGTTCATGCCAAAGAAGAGAAAGCCGAACCCAAGGACCGTTCGCCACGCGCCGCGCGTCACAACCTTCTTCGAGAACATCAACCCAATCACACCCACCGCAACCGCGGGAAGGGCAATGTCACTCAAGTTGAAGGAAACGAGCTGGCCCGTCACGGTCGTACCAATGTTCGCGCCAAACACGACGCCAATCGCCTGCGTCAGCGAAAGAAGCCCCGCATTGACAAAACCAACCGTCATCACCGTCGTCGCCGAGGACGACTGAATCAAGCCCGTAATAATGGCGCCAGCCAAAATCGCGAAGAAACGGTTGCGCGTCATGTAGCCGAGAATGGCCTTCATGCGTTCGCCCGCCGTCTCGCGAAGCCCGTCCGACATCAACGTCATACCATAGAGGAATATTGCGAGCCCGCCAAAGACGGTCGCAAACAACTGCATATTCGCCGTCATCAGAGGTTTCCTCCATCCCAATTGAGGACGAACAGCAACACGATTGTCACTGCGGCAATCGCGAGCTTGATGAGGACCGCACGCTTGTAAGCGCCGCCTTTACCAACTTCAGCTTCTATGTCTTTCATTTACAGTTCTCCTTTTTATTTCAAGACGCTCATATTATCTCATATCTGTGTGAGGCGAATATGAGAGAATTGTTAGGATTCTGTTAGAATGCAACTTTTCTCTCCGCGGCTTCTTCCCGCGTATCAAAAATATTCAATTGTCAAAGATCAAATGCTGTAACCAGCTAAAAAGTGCCGCGGTTATCCCGTTTTATGATAAGAGACACATTGCCGTGGCACTTTGGGCTTGAGGGTGCGAGGATGATAATGAGTCTGAGCATTGAATGAATTTATTGGAGGAAGACGAAATGAAATTGTTGAATCTGAAAAAGTGTATCAATCCACTTTTCATGAAAAGTGGATTGGGTGGGTGCGAGGGTTTTGCGTGGGGAGAAAAACTGCCGCGCCGATGGCGGGTGCGACCCAAGGTTACGGGGGGCGGCGCCCCCCGTTCCCCCGCGAAGGTTGGATGGGGCTTTTGGGGCGGAAGCAACGATGGACGCATTTAGGTGGGTTTCTTTAGGTTGCTTACGCGATTACCAATGTCTTTGGGGAAAGGAGATTTGGGGGGTTGAATGCGGGGCGGAAATATGGTATAATATACGGCCTATGAAGAAACAGCCTAAGAACGTCGTTGAAAAGATCTTGGCCGCGCACCTCGTTGAGGGTGATCCGGCGAAGGATTCTGAACTTGGTATTCGTATTGACCAGACTCTGACGCAGGATGCGACAGGAACGATGGCGTATTTGCAATTTGAATCGATGGGCGTTGCGCACATCAAGAATGATTTGGCCGTGAGCTATGTGGATCATAACACGGTGCAGATTGGGTTTGAGAATGCGGACGATCATGACTTCCTTGCGTCGATTGCGAAGAAGTATGGCATCATTTATTCGAAGGCGGGGAATGGGATTTGTCATCAGTTGCATTTGGAGCGGTTTGGCAAGCCAGGGACAACGCTATTGGGGTCCGATTCGCACACGCCGACGGGTGGTGGCATTGGGCAGATTGCGATTGGTGCGGGCGGGATTGATATTGCCGTTGCGATGGCGGGCGGGGCGTTTCACATTCCGACGCCGAAGGTGCGCGCGATTTTCTTGAAGGGCAAGCTCAAGAAGGGCGTGAGCGCGAAGGACATTATTTTGAAGGTGCTGGAGAAGTTTGGCACGAAGGGGAACGTTGGTTGGATTTTTGAGTATTGCGGGCCGGCTGTGGCGAGTTTGGATGTGCCGTCGCGTGCGACCATTACGAACATGGGTGCGGAGCTTGGGGTGACGACGAGCGTGTTTCCATCGGACAAGGTGACGAAGCAGTTTTTGACGGCGCAGGGGCGCGGCAAAGATTGGGTGGAGATTGTCGCGGATGCGGGGTCGGAATATGACGATTCGTTCGAGATTGATTTGAGCAAGTTGGAGCCGATGGCCGCGGCGCCGCATAGTCCTGGGAATGTGATTACGGTGAAGTCGATTGCGGGCAAGAAGGTCAATCAGATTATGATTGGCTCGTGCACGAATTCGTCGTATCGTGACATTCGCACGGTGGCGCAGATTTTGAAGGGCAAGCATGTTGCGGATGAGGTGGAAGTTGGGATTGCGTGCGGGTCGCGGCAGGTTGTGAATATGCTGGCGGCGGATGGATCGCTTGGGATTTTGATTCAGGCTGGGTGCCGCATTTTGGAGAATGCGTGTGGGTTCTGCATTGGGGCGCACATGAGCCCGGCGACGAATGCGGTGAGTTTGCGGACGAACAATCGCAATTTTGAAGGGCGCACGGGGACGAAGTCGGCGCAGGTGTATTTGGTTTCGCCGGAGACGGCCGCGGCATCGGCGTTGACGGGTGTGGTGACGGTGTGCAAGGGGACGGCGGCTGTGGCGGCGCCGAAGAAGTTCCCGATTGATGATGCGATGTTCTTGTATCGCGGGACGGCGCGCAAGGGCGTGAAGGGGACGAAGATTGTGCGCGGGCCGAACATTGCGATGGTGCCGAAAGGCGTGGCGCTTGCAAAGGATGTTGCGGGGATTGTGGCGATTCGCGTGGGGGACAAGATTACGACGGACCACATTATGCCGGCGGGGGCGCGGCTGAAGTTCCGGTCGAATGTGCCGGAGTATTCGAAGTATGTGTTTGAGCCGTGCGACAAGACGTTTCATGATCGGTGCTTGGCGAATGTCGAGAAGGGGCTTTCGAACGTCATTGTGGCGGGAGAGAGTTATGGTCAGGGTTCGTCGCGTGAGCATGCGGCGTTGTGCCCGATGTACTTGGGCGTGAAGGCGGTGATTGCCAAGTCGATTGAACGCATTCACCGTGCGAACTTGATCAACTTTGGCATTGTGCCGTTTGTGTTTACGAATCCGAAGGACTACGACAAATTGGCCGCGGGCGATAAGCTTGAAATGAAGGGCATTCGCGCGGCGGTTGAAGGCGATGGCAAGCTGGTCGTGAAGGGCCCGAAGGGGTCGTTCACGGTTCAAACGAATTTGTCGGCGCGCGAGAAGCATTTGATTTTGTCGGGCGGCTTGCTCGCCTCGCTGTAAGCGAAGCGGCACGGCCAAATAAGGAGAACGGAGATGAGAAAAGAGCGACGCGAACTCATGCGAGTCTTGATCATCTCCGTTCTTGTGATGATGGTTTTGCCGCTTGTGTATCGGGTCTTTTTTTATGAGGCGCCACCCGCTCGGTCCGCGGCAGAAGTGCCGCGGTTGGAGCAGATTCTCGATCGCATCACGGACGATTGGGAACGGGCCATTTTGAAGACGCCACTTGCGAAATGGACGCCGCGCGACAAGGAACGCGCCAGCGAAATTTACGCGTGGCTCACGGCACATTCGAACGTTGTTCTCCCGTGGGAATGGACGGAGGAAGCACGCGGCAAAGATTTGCGCGGGTATCTTGATGTTTGGGACGTGTTGCTGGATGAGTGCGTGGATGCAGTGGCGAAAGAAGAGAAAGAATTCAATCGCGAATACAAGAGGTTTTCCGCGGCACTTTCAAATGACCAGACTATTTTCACGCATGATACAAATGAGCTGATGCGCATCTATCAGGCGATTGGCGCGGTGACGAATTATCCTGTGACGCTGGTGTGCACGAACTTGACGAAGGGCCGCTTGTGGGGATGGAATCGGAAGGCTGAAAATCTTTCGTTTAATTCGCTTCAAGTGGCGCAAGAGTGGTGCGCGGCGGAACAGAAGGAAACGGACACGCGCTTGAAGGAATTGGACGCGCGCGCGGCAGAATTTGCGGAGATTGAGAAGAAGCGGCAAACGAAATTTGCCGCGCTCAAGGCGCAATTGGAAAAGTGCCGCGAGGATGTGCGGTGCGCGGGAAAAGAGAAGGGGACGGGCGTGGCGGATGCTGATTTGGAGGCGGCACTGATTGCGTTTATCAAGGCGCCCGCGATTAAGCTTTCTTCGTCTTCTTCTTCAAAGCCTTGATTTGGTCGCGCAAATAAGCGGCACGTTCGAATTCAAGGGCGTCGGCGGCTTCGAGCATATCGCGCGTCAATTCAGCCAAGAGTTCATTTGGGTCCATTTCATCGGGTCGCGGCAGATTTGCCGCGTGCGCGGCAGTTTTATCGGTTGAGCGGAAGACGTAAGAGGATTCATTGATGGCGCGCTTGACGGAGTGCGGTGTGATGTTGTGGACCTTGTTGTAGGTCATTTGCTTTTTGCGGTGGGCCTTTGTGATGCGCAGGAGGTCGCGAATGGCGTCGGTCTCGTGGTCGGCATAAAGGATGACGCGGCCATGGATGTGGCGAGCGGTGCGGCCAGCGGTTTGCACGAGCGAGGTCGTTGAACGCAAGAAGCCTTCTTTATCCGCATCGAGGATTGCGACGAGCGCGACTTCAGGAAGATCCAAGCCTTCGCGGAGAAGATTGATGCCGACGAGGACATCGAACTCGCCTTTGCGCAAACGTTGCAAGATTTGGACGCGCTCGATGGCGTCGATGCCTGAATGCAAGTATTCGACGCGGATGCCCGTTTCGTGGAGGTAGCTGGTCAAATCTTCCGCGCTCTTTTTGGTGAGAGTCGTCACAAAGACGCGGTCATGCGCCGCGGCAGTTTTATGAATCTCCTCAATCAAATCGTCGATCTGATTCTTGAGTGGACGAATTTCAATTTCAGGATCGAGGAGACCTGTTGGACGAATGACTTGCTCCGCGAACGTTTTGGCTTGCTCACATTCGTAGACGCCCGGCGTTGCCGAGCAATACACAATCTGATGGACCTTGGAATTGAATTCATCAAACGTGAGCGGGCGATTGTCCTTGGCACTCGGGAGGCGAAAGCCATATTCGACGAGTTGGCCTTTGCGGGCTTGGTCGCCATTGTACATCGCGCGTACTTGCGGAAGCGTGACGTGTGATTCATCGATGATTGTTAGAAAGTCGGGCGGGAAATAGTCGAGCAAGCATTCGGGCGGCGAGCCGGGGGCGCGGCCTGTGAGGGGGCGCGAATAGTTTTCAATGCCGTTGCAATAGCCAAGCTCGCGCATCATTTCGATATCGTATTCGGTGCGCTCGCGTAGGCGTTGGGCTTCGAGGAGTTTGCCTTTTGATTCGAAGTATTTGAGGCGGTCCTGTAGCTCTGCTTCAATGCGTGCGAAGGCCGCTTCAAATTTGTCTTTGCCGAGAACGAATTGCTTGGCGGGTGTGACAACTGCCGCGGGAAGGGACGCGTCACATTTGCCCGTGAGCGGGTCGAGCGTGCGAATGGAATCAATTTCGTCGCCAAAGAATTCAATGCGAATTGCCTCCGTTTCGTAGGCGGGAAAGACATCGAGAATGTCGCCGCGGACGCGGAAGGTGCCAGGCGTGAAGGCGTAATCGTTGCGCGTATATTGGGCTTCCACGAAGCGCGCGATGAGGTTTGAGCGCGAGACATTTTCGCCGCGCTTGAAGCCGACCGCCAAATCGCGATACTCCGTCGATTCGCCCAAGCCATAAATGCAGCTGACGGATGAAACAACGATGACATCCTTGCGGGCAATGAGCGCGTTGGTGGCGGCCAGGCGATAGCGTTCAATTTCTTCATTGATCGAGGCGTCCTTTTCAATGTAGGTATCGGTCTGCGGGATGTAGGCCTCGGGCTGGTAGTAATCGTAATACGAGATGAAATACTCAACCGCATTTTGGGGGAAGAATTCCTTGAGCTCGGCGAAAAGCTGCGCGGCGAGTGTTTTGTTATGGGACAGGATTAAAGTGGGCCGACCCCACGCGGCAATGAGGTTGGCCATCGTGAAGGTTTTGCCCGAGCCTGTCACGCCTTGCAAGACAAGACGATCATCGCCCCGCCGCAAGCCCTCGCAAAGCTTGGCAATGGCTTCTGGTTGGTCGCCTGTCGGTTTGAAAGCCGAATGAAGTTTGAATGGACTATCCATAACGTGGCGCATATTATACCATATTTTGCGGCGCAATGGAAGGGGGAAGTGTTTTTCGCGGCAGATTTTTGGGGTGAAAAATACCTACTACCAATTTGGGCAGAAATATGGTATAATATACAGCTGTTTAAGGAGCTATTATGGCTGAGATTACAGATGCGATGCGGCGTCACAGTGCCGCGCACCTGATGGCGCGTGCCATTCAGGGTTTGTTTGACGACGTACAGGTCGATATTGGGCCTGCGACGGACGATGGGTTTTACTATGATTTTGATTTGCCCCATCGGTTGACGCCAGAGGATTTTCCGAAGATTGAGAAGGAGATTGCGCGGCTGATTGCGTTGGATGAGCCGTTCGTGAAGAAGGTGGTGTCGCGCGAGGAATGTGCGAAGATGCTCGCGGGGCAGAAGTACAAGCTGGAGCGCTTGGCGGATATTCCGGAAGGGGAAGATATTTCGACGTACACGGTGGGTGATTACGTGGAGATGTGCCGCGGGCCACATGTGGAGCATTCGGCGCAGATTGGAGTCGTGAAGTTGACGCGGCTCGCCGGGTCGTACTACCGCGGCGATGAGAAGAATAAGATGTTGCAGCGCGTGTATGGGATTGTCGCGAAGGACCAGGCGGCGCTCGATGAGATGATTGCGCGCGAGGAAGAAGCGAAGAAGCGTGACCACCGCGTCTTGGGCAAGCAGTTGGAGCTCTTCACGATCACGGAGCAGGTGGGGCCGGGCTTGGCGCACTGGTTGCCGAAGGGTGCGCGTATTCGTGTGGCGATTGAGGAGTATTGGCGGCGGAAACATTATGAGGCGGGCTACGAGATTGTGTACACGCCGCATGTGGGGCGCAGTATTTTGTGGCAGACGTCGGGGCATTTGGGCTTCTACAAGGAAGGGATGTTCCCGTGCATGAAGGTGCAGGAAGGGTCGGGCAATGACGCGTACATTGAAGAATATTACGTCAAGCCGATGAACTGCCCGTTCCACATTCAGATTTATCAGTTCAAGAAGCGTAGCTATCGTGATTTGCCGATGCGTCTCGCGGAGCTTGGCACGGTGTATCGTTATGAGAAGGATGGCGTGCGGCATGGGCTTTTCCGTGTGCGTGGGTTTACTCAGGACGATGCGCACATTTTCTGCACGCCAGAACAGATTGTCCAGGAGATCAAGGACACGGTTGAGTTTGCACGCAAGATGCTGGGGAAGTTTGGCTTCCACGACATTCAGGCGTACCTTTCGACGAAGCCTGCGAAGGCGGTGGGCGACCCCGCGCGTTGGGAACAGGCAACGCAATCGTTGCGTGATGCGCTTGAGCAGGAAGGCATGACGTATGAGGTCGATGAAGGCGGCGGCGCGTTTTATGGTCCGAAGATTGATATGAAGATCAAGGATGCGCTGGGGCGGCCGTGGCAGCTCGGCACCGTGCAGTTTGACTTCAACTTGCCGGAGCGCTTCAACTTGACGTACATTGGCGACGATGGCAAGGAGCATCAGCCGTACATGGTGCACCGCGCGTTGCTGGGTTCGATTGAACGCTTCTTTGGCATTTTGATTGAACACTACGCGGGCGCGTTTCCGCTGTGGCTTGCGCCGGAACAGGTGCGCATTCTGCCGATTTCGGACAAGGCAATGGACTACGCGAAGAAGGTGCAGGCGGCGTTGCGCGCGGCAGATTTCCGCGTAGACGTTGATGTCTCGGCGGAGAAGCTGGGCGCGAAGATTCGTGAGGCGACCTTGCAGAAGGTGCCGTACCAGATTGTGGTTGGTCCGCGCGATGAGGCGGCGGGCACGATCAGTGTGCGGTCGCGTTCGGATGGCGATTTGGGCGCGATGACGGTGGACACGTTCCTCGCCAAGCTCAAGGCCGAGCTCTAATCCCAATTGAGGTTTTCTCGCATGAGAGAATTGCCGTTTGATAAGGCTAAGCTGGAAGAAATCGCCGCGCGTTGGCCGACGCCGTTTCATATTTATGACGCGCGGGCCATCCGTGAAAACGCGAAGCGTCTGAGGAAGGCCTTCGCGTGGAACAAGGGCTTTCGCGAATATTTCGCGGTCAAGGCGACACCGAATCCGCACCTGATGAAACTCCTTCAAGAGTTTGATTTTGGGAGCGATTGTTCGTCGATGGCGGAACTTGTGCTGGCGGAAAAGGTTGGCAACGTGGGCGAGGCGATTATGTTCACGTCGAACGATACGCCCGCGGCAGAATTTCGCAAGGCGTGGGAACTCGGGGCCATCATCAACCTCGACGACATCACGCATTGGGATTCGGTGTGTGAGACGATTGAGGAATTGCGTGTGCGGCCGATGTCGAAAAGTGCCGCGGAGCATGTCTTCTGCTGCCGATATAATCCAGGACCTTTGAAGGGCGGCAATGCGATTATTGGCAAGCCGGAGGAAGCGAAGTATGGCATGACGCGCGAGCAACTTTTTGATTGTTATGCACGCATGAAAGAAGCCGGCGTGACGCGCTTTGGATTGCATACGATGGTCGCTTCCAATGAGCTGAGTGCCGATTACATCATCGATACGGCGCGCATGCTGTTCGAGCTTGTCGGCGAGCTCACGGAGAAGCTGGGTATCACGTTTGAATTTGTCAACATCGGCGGCGGAATTGGCATTCCGTATCGTCCCGACCAAGAGGCGATGAGCCTTGAGACTGTCGGGAAGGGGATTGAGAAGGCCTACGACGAATTGATTGAAGGCCGCGGCCTCAAGTCCATCAAGCTCTTTATGGAATGCGGGCGCTGCATCACGGGGCCTTATGGCTACTTGGTCGCGCGTGTCTTGCATATCAAGAATACGTACCGCCTCTACGCGGGGCTGGACGCGTGCATGTCCAACTTGATGCGTCCAGCGATGTATGGGGCGTATCATGAGATTGTCGTACCTGGTAAGGAAAATTCGGGCGAAACAAGCGTCTATGATGTGACGGGCTCCTTGTGCGAAAACAATGACAAGTTCGCGATTCAGCGTGTGCTGCCAGTTTTGGAATCGGGCGATCTTGTTGTCATTTGTGACGCGGGGGCGCATGGACATTCTATGGGCTTTCAATACAATGGCAAGCTTCGCAGCGCGGAACTTTTGTTGGAGTCGAATGGCGAGGTGAAGGAAATCCGCCGCGCCGAAACGCTTGACGATTATTTTGCCACGCTTGATTTTACGAACCTCTAATTGCCACTAAAGGAGAGACGCCATGAATAAATATTTTGCGATCGCCGCGGCAGTTATTTTGCCACTCGTGGGGAATACTGTCCCAGCTCCAGAGCCGCCGCCACCTCCGCAACAAAAGAAAGTTCAGACGCCTCCGCCACAACCACAACCGAAGCCGATTCCAACGATTACCTATCGCGATTCGCATGGCCGCATAATTGGAACCTCCAAGCTGGACCAATATGGCAAGACCACGTTTCGCAATCCGCAAGGTCAGACGATTGGTTTTGGTGAACAGGATAAAAAGCGCAATCGCATTATTTATCGTGACCCTCAAGGCCATCCAACGGCATCTTCGGTGACTGACAAGTCTGGCAAGACGATGTATCGCGATAAACATGGTCGTCCAACAGGCACTTCCGTAGTGGATAAACAAGGTCGCACCACATTTCGCGATGCGAACGGCCGCATCGTCAGTCCCAAATTCGTCCGCGGTTTTTGACGCGG